>CAZMEH010000718.1:0-1691 GCA_964564885.1 uncultured Saprospiraceae bacterium
GAACTTGTTTAAGAACTCATTTAGCTTTTTTATTACACCCACCAAGGTTTATAAAAGTAGCAAAACTAGATTTCAACCCAATACTCACTTAATATTAAATCAGCATATCTCTCTTCTGGCAGCCGTAGGCGGTCTGGCATCCCGAGCACTCGGGAGATCTCACTTCTCACTTCTCTTTTACGATACAATATTCTGAACAATCAATTCAGACAAATCATAAACCATTACGGTATCCTGTTTGTCAGCCGCTTTCACGCCGTCTTGCATCATCGTCAAACAAAATGGACAATTAGCCGCAATGATCGTTGCATTTGTATTCAATGCTTCTTCTGTGCGTTCTGTGTTGATCCGTTTGTCGCCTGCTTCGTTTTCTTTGAACATCTGCGCACCACCTGCACCGCAGCACAAACCTTTACTTCCGCAGCGTTTCATTTCTACCAATTCAGCGTCTAATTCTGCCAAAACAGCTCTTGGCGCTTCATAAATACCATTTGATCGACCGATATAACAAGAATCGTGATAAGTGATTTTCTTACCTTTAAATATACCACCTTCGGTCATTTTGATTTTTCCACTATCAATCAACTCTTGCATATAAGTGGTGTGATGAATGACTTCATAATTTCCGCCAAGCGTTGGATATTCATTTTTAATCGTATTAAAACAGTGCGGACAAGTCGTTACTATCTTTTTTACACCATATAAATTCAAGGTTTTAATATTCTTATGCGCTTGCATTTGATACGTAAACTCGTGTCCTGCTCGACGTGCTGGATCACCTGTACAGCTTTCTTCTTTGCCCAAAATAGCAAAATCAATTCCTGCTGCATTTAATATTTTAACAAACGCAATCGTTACTTTTTGTGCTCTTTGGTCAAAGCTACCTGCGCAGCCTACCCAAAATAACACCTCTGGCTGCTTCCCTTGTGCAGCCAATTCCGACATAATGGGAACTTTTATATTTGAATTTGACATCTTTTTTTAATTAGGAATTCGTAATTATTAGTTTATTTCCTCAATCCACTTAGCTCTATCGCTTGCAGAAAACTGCCAAGGCGCACCGTTATTTTCAATATTGGTAAACATAACGCTCCAAGGTTCTGGAGAATCTGCCTTATCTAATATCAAATTTCTACGCAACTCAACAATAATATCTAACGGATTAATCATTATCGGACAGGCTTCAACGCAAGCATTACAAGTAGTACAAGCGTGCAATTCTTCTTTTGTGATAAAGTCGAATAGATTTTTTCCATCGTCGTAATTCTCTCGAGTATGCGTTTTTGCATCTAAGTTTCGACCGATTTCCTCTGCCCTATCTCTGACATCCATCATTACCTTACGAGGCGACAATTTTTTACCTGTTATATTTGCAGGACAAACCGAAGTACAACGACCGCATTCTGTACAAGTATAAGCATCTAATAAGCTTTTCCAACTCAAATCAAATACATCACTTGCACCAAACTTAATCATCTCTTCTTCTTCCTCGATAACTGGCGCAGGTGCTTTTTTAACCGCTTTAGCAACTACTTTCTCTTCGTTTCCGAAAATATCGTCAACCGCTTCTTCACTATTATTACCAAATATATCGTCAACGTTTTCTTTATTTCCGCCACCGAAAATATCATCTAAACCTTCGCTTTCTTTTGATGCTCCTGCATCTCCAAAAATATCATCTAAGCCTTCGC
>CAZMEH010000719.1:0-2400 GCA_964564885.1 uncultured Saprospiraceae bacterium
ACTGTGTATTAATAAGATATTTCCCAAGTCAGAAAGACTTTGTAAATCAGTTAATCCAATTTTTTAATTCCTGTTCAATGTGATTTACTTTGATGGTTACATTGAACTTTTGTTCTAAATGTGCAGCTAAACTATCCGCACTAAAAACAGAACGATGCTGACCGCCTGTACAGCCAAAACTAACCATAAGGTGCGAAAAGTCTCTATCAATATACTTCTTAACGGCTCTATCAACTAAGGAATAGACATTTTCTAAAAAATCAGGAATTTCACTATCTGTTTTTAAAAAATCTTGAACAGATTTATCTCTACCCGTTAATTTTTTATAAGGTTGGTAGCGACCAGGATTGTGAATATTTCTACAATCAAACACAAATCCACCACCGTTGCCAGACGGATCTTCAGGAATCGCTCTTTTGTAAGAGAAACTACTAATGGTAACCGTTAGGTTAGTTGGTCGATTTGGATATTTATCATTGAGTTGACGAAGAGATTCCATTTTGGTGATTTGTTTTAAAACAGCCTTGAGTTCTGGCATTCGTTTCGGAAAATGATTGTTTTCAAGTAGCCATTCGATATTTGTTAAAGCATAAGGAATACTGGTTAAGAAATGCTCTTTCTTTTGAAAAAAGCCACGTAGTCCATATACGCCAAGCACTTGCATACTTCTCAACATCACATAAGCATAAAAATAAGACCTGAATTTAGCCGCATCAATATCAATCAATTTACTGACCGCATTAATATAAGTATCGGTCAATTCTTCTCGAATATCTTGTGGAATAGCAGCTTTAGCTTGATAAAGCAAAGAAGCCAAATCATATTGTAAAGCACCTTTTCTACCACTTTGATAATCTATATAATAAGGTACATCATCTTTTAACATTATGTTTCGAGCTTGAAAATCTCTAAACATAAAATAGGTATAACTGTCTTCTTTGAGTAAATAATTAGCAAAACGATTAAAGTCTCTATCCAAACGATCCCGATTGAAATCCGCATTGACCATTTGAAGAAAGTAGTATTTAAAAGTATTCAAATCACGAACCATTGCGCCTTTATCAAAACTTTCGCTTTGATAGCAAACACTGTAATCCATGTTTTCGTGTCCTTTGATCTGTAAAGTAGCCAAATCCTGAACAACTTTTTCATAAACTAAGAATACAGATTCTGGAAATTCTTTACTACTTCTCTCTTTATTCAAAAAGTCAAATAATGTTTCATTACCTAAGTCTTCCAACAAGTAAATACCTTTAGATAAATCTTCCGCATGAATCTTAGGAACGGCAATTCCCTTTGATAAAAACTGCTTAGTGAAAGCAACAAAAGCCGCATTTTCTGGAAAATTAGAATTGTATGCTCCAATTATATGATGATTCGAGCTGATTAATCTACAGTATCGCCTATCCGATCCAGATGCAGGAAGTAATTCAAAGGTATTAACCGTTTCGTTAAAAACACTTTCAAAAAGATGTATTAATGATTGTTGTATTGTCTTATCCACGTATATTTTTTTACAATGGAGTTTGCAACCAACTCCAATTGGTTTGTTGACAAATCTACTAACGTTCTTTGACAAATTTTGTCGAAAATACAAAATGAAGTAAAAAAGAGCTTTTATAAAGATTTCTATATTGAACAATTTGTCTCGCCTGCCCCGAAATATCGGTGAAAACTTCGGGATTGTATATTAAAAAAACTACCACATTTTTTCAAAGATAGACTTCTCAAAGACCTTTTCATCTGTTCTAAAAGTACTTTCATTATTGTCTTTCAACATCAATGGATCTTTTACTCCAAATAGTTTTGATAACGTAGCTATTGGAAATAAAAAGCCATAAAATATGAGACTCAACAAGACCTTAGGAACAATCAAACTCAGCACCCAAGCTAATTTCATCCAAATAAAATCCACTTGTTTACTCAAAAAAGGAGAAAACATTCCAATTAAACCAACTACGAGCGAGATGTAAATAGCCCATTTCCAATCCGTTATTAGAAAGACAACTAAAAAACCAATACTAATCGTCAAAATGGTTTTGATAGGTTCTGTCTTTATCTTTTTCATAGAGAATAATTTAAAATAGCGTATAAATAAATGGTGCGACCGAACTACCGCCGCCAATGACAATTAGAAATCCAATCAACATTAATATAATAATCACAGGTGCTAACCAAAATTTGCGTCGCTCTCGCATAAAGAGCCAAAAGTCTTTTAAAAATTCCATATTTGTTTTTTTAGAAGAGAGAGGAGAGAAGCGAGAACAGAGAATTAATTTTTGTATTATTTGACACTTTATTCTAAAAAATAAATGGCTCTTTGAAAATTATTATGGAAGTTTCAAGAAACGGCAAACGGCTTACGGCTTACGGCACACAGCCTGCCACGAAATCTCGTGG
>CAZMEH010000720.1:0-4772 GCA_964564885.1 uncultured Saprospiraceae bacterium
AGTAACAAAAGAGAACAATTGAATAATTGAACAACCGAATAATTGAATGCAGAAGTATTGAAATCATAAAGAATGAAGTTTTCAAAACACTTCTACATTCGATTGTTCAGTTGTTCGGCTGTTCAATTATTCTTTCCTCCAATTCCAAATAAGCAATGCCCATTCTTCACCGTTTAACTCGTCTTTGTATTGTTTTAAAATTTGGAAACCAACCTTTTCGTGCGCTCGCATCGAACGCCAATTGTGAGTCACGACTTCTGTAATCACATATTCAAAAGAGTTGGAAAGTCGTTCTTGTAAGTTTTTATACATTTGCCCTGCAATGCCTTGACCACGGTGCGATTTTGCGACACAAATTTGTCCCATTATGAAATAACTTGATTCATTTAATGGCTTATGTTGAAAAGTCATTTCGTCCAATTGTTTAAACATTGGAATAAGAATCGGAATATTATTTTTGAAATCCTGCGTCATCACCAAAGCAAAACCAACCACTTTTTCATTATCAACCGCTATGCTGTGCGCATGTTTTTGATTCATCGCCCAAAGCAAAGTTGCATCATGCTGAACCGTCAAAAAACCTTGTTCTTTTGCTTCGTCTGCAGTGATGTATTGCGGTAAATTTTGCATTTGTAAATCAAGCATTTGCTGAATTTGCGCTTGATGCGTAACTGTTGTAAATGAAATCATTCGTTACTTCGTTCTTTAAGTATCCAATACAAACCCTTAGCATTAGATTTCATTTCTTTTATAATCAATTGAATAGTAACACTTTCCAAAAAAGAAACAATGCCCCAGGTTATCATAAAGTAATAAAACGGTGTATAGAAACCGAAGACAAACAAGGTAAAGAAAAAGAGGCCTTGAATGTAGCCGCCAATTTTACTAGAATATAAATGTAAACTGGCAGAACGACCAAATTTAATAATCGATAATAAATTAGCCCCAATGAATAAACCAATAAACGCAAATAATGACACAAAGTGCGGTTCAAATGCTTCGTATTTAAAGATAAAAACACCTAAGAACGCACAAATATAAGTACCCATATCAGCAATTGAATCTATTCTTGCCCCAATTTCGGTTTCCATATGGAAGGTTCTAGCGATCCAACCATCCAAAATATCTGTAATTAAATTGATGCAAAGTAACCAAACAAAGATATTTTCATTTCGAGTATAAATCATCCATAGAATGACAGGAAAGGCAAAAATTCGATAGAGTGAAAGTATGTTTGGAATATTTAAAGGTATTTTTTTCATGAGTAAGTTTTTATTAGGTGACTGCTTTTAGTACGACTCGGTGTCTTCTGACATCTAAAACCTCTTTTTAATACCAATAACGACTAATAGCCAGGAGAAAAAAATATGAACGAATATTCCAACAAAGAACAGTTGAAGCATTTCTAGCCAAGAAAAGTTAAATAAAAACTTGCTACCAAGTGCAACTCCTAAAGCAGAATCAGATTTATCTAAAAGCATAAAAAGCCAAGCATTTTTTGTTGCAGCTTGACCAGAACCAATGCCTAAACGACGTTTTAAAAAAGAATTTGGCAATTCAAAAAGAATGTAAAGGAAACCTAATATTGCACCAAACAGTAAAGCCTTCGTATCCGTAAAAAGCGGATTAAATAAATTGACTAACCAAAAGAAAAACGCATTTAAACCACTGACAATAACTACTCCTCGCCATGTTTTATTTGTTCCAAACAATGATTTAGAAATTGGAATAAGTAACGTTGGCAAAACATTCTTTTTCACTAAAACCATATGAATGACATTAGAAAATATCATTGGAATTAAGATATGTATTAGGAATTCACGCATTTGATTTCTTTAGACGGCTGTACTGGAATTAAAACTATTGGAAGATACAAAAATAGAAGAAATATAGTGTATTTAAAAAACGAGACGTTAAACGTTTTGGAAACGTTTAACGTCTAATTAAGCTAAATAATAAAGACTATTCTCTATATAATTATTTAAGATTAACAACCGAGCCCTTCAAAATAAATAGTGATTTTTTGAAGATTATCATCAAGTGTCTCCACCGAAATGACGATACTACCGTCTTCTATTTCCTTGTAAATCATCCATCCTGTATGCGTTTTTTGAATACTGATACTTTCTTGATCAGTTGTTATATCGTAGTCATTTGTACTTTCATTCCACCTAAACTTCAAATCATTAACCAATGGATGAAATTCTCTCAATGTTTTTATAGCTTGAAATTTATCTCTACTAGGAATAATCATCGACCTAGCGGCCCATTCATAATTTTCATCCCTATTGTGTTCCCATTGGTCAAAACCTCTTTTTTCGATAATTGTATTAAAAGTTTTAGTTAAGTCGTAAGGCTTCACAGACGTTTTAGGTAATAATGGTGTTGGTGATAAATAAGCATCAAAAACATAACCTTCTTGGTTGTTGTATTTTACGGGTGTCATCTTGCCACGAACGCCGCCAATCACCATAAAGTCGGATGCTTTACCCTTTAAAACAGCTACTTTTCCGCCCATTGGTATTTTTGTAACAATATCACTTTTCGGGTCAGTAGAACTTCGCATATTCAATTGACTCGCAACAACATAAGCACTAGAAGGCGTAGCTATTTTTTGAATAAAACCTTTACGTATTTTTTTATAGCTTAATTCAATAAGTTGATTTTTTTCAAAAAATAAATTGTAAAATCCTGTAAAATTACCTTCATTTAATTCAAAATTGACTTCCTTATTTACTTCACACCATTCACTCAATTTTGCCATGGTGAAAGCATTAGGAAACAGCCTAGTCAATAAGAATTTTTGTTGAGAAACATCCATATTTCCATATTTCCCATCGAACATAATAATCATTTTTTGTAAGGCAAGTTCTTTTTCATAATAAACCTCTTCTGCTTGAAGCCCTTCTGTACTCCAACCTTGAATACCGATTGCTTTCTTGTTCTTCTTATCTAATCGTTCAAAAGGCATTAAAAAGCCGCCATAAGCATAGCCGATTTTATCACCATGTAACACTTTAATCATTTTACTAGACACATCGCCAACCTTCAAGTTGCCCTGTGTATTCGCTGACCAACCATTATAGAAATCATCTCGGTCTAAATTGTCTAATACATAAACTTTTTCACCAAAGGGAATAGAACCAACCTGTTTGCCTTTCAAATCGGGTGTTTGACGTATTTTCAAACCATTGTCAGAAAAACAATTAAGGTCGTGCAAATGCGCTGTATTTACACCTATTGTAAGTTCTGCCTTGCCTGTAGTTTCTATTTTTATCGTAATATCATGGTTATCAATAGAGAATTTTTCAGAAGGATAGCTACCGCCCATTTCGCCCACAAGGAATGCTCTAACATTATCTTTAGCAATTCTCAAATCCACAAAAAAAGTAGTAAACAGACCTGTCTCGTCATAATCACCATAGTGCAAAAAACTATTCCCATAAAATGTTTTTCCAGCTACTTGAAGTTCTCCCGAACCAGCACGACTAAACGGCACAATAAAATCTACGGTTTGATTAGTTCCTAAGCTAAACGTTATTTTAGTGCCTTCAGAGGTTGCAGTAGGTACTTTCATTAAAAATTTAATGTCTATGGTTTCCTCATTAATACTTTCCAGTTTAATCGTTTTATTCGTTGCTTCTGTTATATTTATAACATGTTCTTTATTCGATACGTTATAAAAATTGGACAAGCTTTGCGCATCCGCAAACTGAAATAAACTACTCGTAAAGAGAGTCAGAAATAATAAAATAGTTTTCATTATAATTAATTTTAAATTATTTTAAAAAAAACACCATGAAGCTGTTTCAACTTAAAAATGATGTTGAAGTTGTTTAAAAACTCCGAGAAAAAGCAAAAAAAAAGTTACAAAGGCTTAAGTTGTATTTAGAAAAAAATTAATAACAACACCTTTGTAACATGTATGTAAATCTATCTAAAAAATTTATTACTCACAATATATTGCCAAAATTAAGTCAAGCTAAGACAGGAAGAAAGCCTAAAATTAAATTATGGCGAGTGGTAAAGGCAATTATTTATCGTCTAAAAACAGGATGCCAATGGCGTGAATTACCACTTCGCAGTCTTCTTGGTAAAGAAACAATAGTCTGGGAATCAGTTTATTATCACTTTAATAAATGGTCAAAAGATGGTAGTTGGGAAAAACTCTCTATGATTTTGTTAAATGAAAATAAAGCCTATTTAGATATGTCGAGTGTTCAGCTTGATGGCAGTCATACACCTGCAAAAAGAGGAGGTGAAGCGGTTGGATATCAAGCACGGAAAAAGTGTAAAACAACTAACTCTTTATTTTTAACAGACAAAAGAGGTATACCTTTAGCCATGTCAACACCTGTAAGTGGTAATCATAATGATTTATTCGATATTGAAAATAGCTTCCAAAAAATACTTGATGATTTAAAGAAAGCGGACATTTCAACTAAGTGGATTTTCATGAATGCTGATGCTGGTTTTGATAGTGCAAAATTTAGAACTATTTGTTTTATAAACGATATTATTCCTAATGTCGCAATCAATAAACGAAATTCTAAAAACACTGATAATCAACCGTTTGTAGATACTTTACTTTACACAGAACGTTTTTCTGTAGAAAGAACTAATGCTTGGCTTGATGCTTTCAAAGCTATTATAAATAGGTTTGAAACAAAGATTCATACTTGGATGAGTTTACATTATTTAGCCTTTTCTCTTATTCTAATTAGAATGAGTTTTTAAACAAGTTCTATAAGTAAACTATAAAAAGAGTGTAC
>CAZMEH010000721.1:0-4111 GCA_964564885.1 uncultured Saprospiraceae bacterium
AATACCGTGATTTTCGATTTTTTTGTAAAAACCAAGAAGTGGTTACTGAGCAGGCTACCAACTGAAAATTAAAAACCGCCTACTGCTACTGCCAACTCCGTAACTAGAATTGGGCTAAAATTCGTATTTAGCGTTTTCTAGGGAATTTTTCAAAGAACCATAAGTTTACTAAATCTATAAAGGTTTACACTTCACAAAAATTAATATAAACTTATATTAATCCAAGTACTTAAAGTCTATTGATAATAGAATTATTTATCAATATTTCATTTTTCAGATAAACATATTAATATTATCCACAAAGTACAAAAATAATGAAAATAATAAGAGCACTATTTAAGAAGCGGTTTAAATGAGTCAAAATTATTTCACCAGAAAGTCACTTTGTTAAATAAACTCGGAAACAAGTATTATACACCTATTTTAAAATCAACCTTAATTCCTGTTGGTGGGTGCAATTTTTGTATTTTGAACTAATATTAGTTAATCGTTAGTGCCCACAACAAATAAGCATTAATCCACGCAAATAGCTCAAATTCTACTTTTAACATTTTCTTTCGCTCATTCGAGCAATAAATATTTGTATTTTCACGAAAGTATATCAAAAAAATTTATATTATAATAGGCACCATTCTAAAATAGGTTTTAGCTTTACAACTTATTGATTATCAAAACCTATTTTCACTTAAAAAGTGCTTTAGAATAATCTCTAATAAACTGCAATTATATTTATTACTTTTTTATTTATAAAATAAATCTATCAATCGTTTTTGAAACGATTTCCAAATATTATATTTGTAGCAAATCAGTTTTAAGCTGAAATAAGGGAAAATATACAGATGAGCCAATTGAAGTATGACTTAAGAGGAGTATCCGCAACGAAAGATGAAGTACATAGTGCTATCAAAGATTTAGACAAAGGTTTGTATCCAACAGCCTTTTGCAAAATTATGCCTGACGTAACAGGCGGCGATGATGACTATTGTAATTTGATGCATGCTGATACAGCAGGAACGAAGACCAGTTTGGCTTATCTTTACTGGAAAGAAACAGGAGACGAGAGCGTTTGGGAAGGCATTGCACAAGATGCAATCATGATGAACTTGGAAGATATGGCTTGCGTTGGTTGTCTTGACGATATTTTATTGTCATCTACCATCGGAAGAAATAGAAACCTTATCACAGGTGCTGTCATTAGTAAATTAATCAACAGTGCCGTTAGTATTGTTGAAAAGCTAGCTACTTTCGGTGTCAATGTTCACCTATCAGGTGGAGAAACAGCTGATGTAGGAGATATTGTTCGTACGATTGATGTAGGTTACACTGCTTTCGCTCGTATGAAAAAGTCTGATTTGGTGATTAATAATGTTAAACCAGGGAACGTAATTATTGGTTTAGCATCATACGGTCAATCAACCTACGAAGATGAATATAATAGCGGAATTGGTAGCAATGGTTTAACCTCTGCTCGCCATGACTTGCTTTCAAAATACTACGCAACCGCTTATCCTGATAGCTTTGATAGCAATACGCCTGACGAAGTAGTTTATATCGGAAGTAAGCGAATGACTGACATCGTTCAAGTTGACGGTCAAGACTATCCGCTCGGTAAATTGATTTTGTCACCTACGAGAACTTATATGCCTGTTATCAAAGTAGTTCTTGATGAACTGAAAGATAGTATTACAGGTATGATTCATTGCACAGGTGGCGGTCAGACTAAGGTATTGAAGTTTGTAAACGATTGTCATATTATAAAAGATAATCTTTTGCCAATACCGCCAATTTTCAACCTGATACAAAGTGAAGCAGCAACAGATGGTCGAGAAATGTTTCAAGTTTTTAACATGGGACACCGACTAGAGTTTTATGCAGATCCGTCTGCTGCTGAACGAATTATTGAAATAGCTCAATCATTTAATATTGATGCACAAGTGATCGGTAGAGTTGAACCTAATAAAGGCAATAGGCTTACCATTAATTCATCAATAGGCGATTTTGAATATTAATTAAGCGTTTTATTGCTTATATTTAAAGCTATTCAATTCTATACAAAAAAACCTCTTTTAACAGACCAATACTCAACCATTGCACTCAACCATTGCCATCGTCTCCGAATAGATGTATTAAAGTAAATACATCTATTCGGAATACTATAAACAATACAAAACGATTAGTAAAATATGAAAAGCTACATTTATCTGTTGGTATTTATTCTGTTAGAAACAGTAGCATACGGTGGGACTAAATCGATAACAATTGTCAAAGGACACGTGCTAAGTCCTCGTAGCTCAACTATCAAGCTAGCCACGGTTTCAGACTACATTACACATGAGCCGATGGAGTACACGGTCAACTTGGACGCTAGTGGAAACTTTAAATTTGAAGTCTCCGTGAATGCGCCTAAAGTAGCGACACTTTATCATGGAAATGGTTCTATTGAGCTGTTTTTAGAACCCAATGAGGTTTTGGGTATGACCTTTGACGCTTGGGATATTACTGCTACTATAAAATTTAACGGCTCTGGTGCAGACAATAATGCTTACCTTAATCTGTTTAATCAACGTTTTTCGAGACTCAATGATGACTATGTTATTTACAAAATGGCTAGTCTCAATCCTGATGAGTTTCAACAATTGATGCGTAAAAAACGTCAAGAGAAAAACGAATTCCTTAAAATGCAAAAGAAAAACTTTGAGTTTTCTGAAAACTTCAAAGACTATGCAGAAGCTGATATTGAATATTGGTGGGCGCACCATTTAATGCGTTACCGTTGGGAAAACGCTTATTACAACGATTTAGAACCACCTTTAAAGTTGCCAATTGAGTATTTTAATTTCTTAACGGAAGTTAAGATTAGCAATGACGCAGCTATATATAATCAAAAATACCTATTCTTTCTTGATCAATATTTAGAATTCCAAAACAATAGAATTAGAATTCTTTTAGGTGCAAATTGGAAGCCGCCTAAGTACAGAGGTGCGGAAGATTACCTAGATGGTTCTGCAAAGTATTTTGTATTAGCTACTGAATATTACCTAAAATGTAAGAGTAAACAAACCTATACTATCGGTAACGATGTCAGAAGGTTTTTAGAGGAATGTACGGACGAAAACTATAAAGACTTAGTGAAGACAGAGTACAAAAAAGCGAATGGCTTAGAAGCTGGTACGCCTGCGCCTGACTTTACTTTAGTTGATGCAGAAGGACGAGAAGTTTCTCTGGATGACTTTAATGGAAAGGTTGTTTATATGGATTTCTGGGCGACCTGGTGTGTGCCTTGTACTTACGAAATCATGAAAAGCAAGGAATTAAAGAAACGTTTTCAAGGTCGTGATGTGATTTTTCTTTACATCTCATTGGATACAAATCCTGATAGTTGGCGCAATTTCTTAGCGACCAAACAACCTGCGGGCATTCATTTGTTTGCTAGAAATGTCTACGAGTCTGATGTTGCACGGTTGTACGGCGTTCGTGGTTTGCCAAGTTTCTTCTTGATTGATAAAGGAGGAAATCTGGCACGAGTTCCTGCCAAACGCTCTAGCGAGCCAGGTGTTTATAAGGAAATCAATGAAGTGCTTCTAGCGAAGTAGTGATTGGTCTGCTCTAATGCGAACCTAGTCATTACAGAAGGAAATAAAAATTTGATTTCATCTTCTGCTAAATTATTCTAAATACTAAAACAAAAATACTTTCATTAAGACGTTTTATGGCGTCTAAGTCTTTGGCTTACACGTTTTTTATTAAGAAAAAGCTAGGAGTTCTTGCGTTAATCGCTTGCGAAAGCGAAAATTCACTTCTTTTTTTTAATATTTTCATTCTATTCCTGAATTAAGTGTAGATTCAAAAAAGTGCTTTCCAACTAATATTGGAAAGCACTTTTTGTAAAAAATAATAAAAATCTACTTAGAAACGATGAAAGAATAAGTTATAACAGTTTGGGTAGATTCTTTTGTGCCAAATCAGATTATCAAAATCTTGTCAATGCAGGGCATTGGGAATATTTTTATCATTTGAGTTGGTGCCTGCCGCAGGCGGGCTAAAGAAGTAGCCAAATGTTATAAGTTATTCCTTTACCCTTCCTTATTCACTTTCTTCCAAGAAACTATTA
>CAZMEH010000722.1:0-12665 GCA_964564885.1 uncultured Saprospiraceae bacterium
GCCTATTGATAAAAGAAAGAAGCTATCAGTGAATCAGCAAGGTTTGAAGGAGAGTTTCAAGAAAGACATTCAAACACATCAACATCCATCGGTTTGGTATGCTATAAAAACAATTGAAAATAAGGTTAATCAGAAATGGCAGCGATTATTTGAGCAATTTCCAGAAGCACTGAACTGGTAAAAGATTATCAAATTTAACTTACCTTTGGCTGTAAATAATGTATTGCCCCGCTTCCTAGTATTTATCTATTTATTATAAAATCAACCATGAGTATTAATTTATACGAGAACCGTTCTGTTTTAGAATGGATGCCAATAACAAAGAAAGAAGTCGAAATGCGAGGCTGGAGCGAAGTCGATGTAGTATTGATTTCGGGCGATGCCTACGTTGACCATCCTGCGTTTGGAACAGCAGTGATTGGGCGAATTATGGAAAGTGAAGGTTTGAAAGTAGCGATTGTTACTCAACCGAACTGGCAAGATGATTTGCGAGATTTCAAGAAGTTTGGTAAACCTCGTTTATTCTTTGGTGTGACTTCTGGTTGCATGGATACTATGGTGAATCATTACACTGCTTCACGTCGTAAGCGTTCTACGGATGCTTATACGCCAGGTGGTAAAGCAGGTTTTAGACCAGATTATGCGGTAAATGTTTATACTAAAATACTAAAAGATCTTTATCCAGACACGCCGGTTTTGATTGGTGGAATCGAAGCATCATTGCGTCGTGTGACGCATTACGACTATTGGGAGGATAAGCTTTTTCCAAGTATTTTGAAATCAAGTGGTGCGGATATTTTAGTTTACGGAATGGGTGAACAGCCTTTGCGTGAGATTATTCGATTGGTCAAAAGAGGTGTTCCAATGAGTTCGCTGAAAACCGTTTCGCAAACGGCTGTTTTACAAGATAAAGAGATAGAATTACCTAAAAATAAAAAATGGATAGACGTTGAACTGTATTCTCATGAGCGTTGCTTGAGAGAAAAACGAGATTTTGCGGCTAATTTTAAAATTATAGAGCAGGAATCTAATAAAGTTAAGGCAAGAAGAATCGTTCAGCGTGTTGGTGATGATAACTTAATTGTCAATCCACCTTACCCGCCAATGTTAGAAGAGGAAATTGATGGTTCTTTTGATTTGCCTTATACTAGATTACCGCATCCGAAGTACAAAAACCGTGGAACTATTCCAGCTTATGAGATGATTCGTTTCTCTATCAATATGCATAGAGGCTGTTTTGGAGGTTGTAGTTTCTGTACGATTTCAGCACATCAAGGTAAATTCATTGCGAGTCGTTCGCAAGAATCTATCATGAAAGAAGTTGATGTCGTGACTAAAATGCCAGATTTCAAAGGTTACATTAGTGACTTGGGTGGACCTTCTGGTAACATGTACGGCATGAAAGGAAAGGTGCAAGAAATTTGTGATAGATGTGTCAGTCCGTCTTGTATTCATCCAGTGGTTTGCCACAATTTGGATACCAGTCATCGACAGATGATTGATATTTATAAAAAAGTTGACAACCATCCAGAGGTTAAAAAAGCATTCGTAGGAAGTGGTATTCGTTATGACTTATTAACACGTAGTTATAATAAAAAAGCGGATGATACGATTGAAGAATATATGGATCAATTGGTGTCTCGCCATGTTTGTGGACGTTTGAAAGTTGCGCCAGAACATACTTCTGATGCTACGCTCAAAATTATGCGTAAACCATCGTTCAAGCATTTCCACGAATTCAAGAAGAAATACGAAGAGATTAATAAAAAACATGGTTTGAATCAGCCATTGATTCCTTACTTTATTTCCAGTCATCCAGGTTCAGAACAGGAAGACATGGCAAACCTAGCTGCGGAAACTAAAGATATGGGCTTTAAGTTGGAGCAAGTGCAAGACTTTACGCCAACTCCGATGACGGTTGCTACTATTATATACTATACTGGATTTCATCCGTACACGCTGAAACCTGTTTATACTGCAAAATCTAAAAACGACAAGCAGAATCAACACTTGTTCTTCTTCTGGCACAAACGTGAAAATCAGCGTTTGATTCGTGAGAAATTGTCAAAAATTGGTCGAGATGATTTAATTGAAAAATTACTTGGCGATAGAAAACGAGAAATGAAACAAACGGTAGCTAAGGGAAGAATGACAAAAAGTAGTAATGCAAAAGTTAGTGCTAGTACTAATATGAAAAGTAAGCAGAATAGAAAAAATAAAAGTAGAAAATAATTTTACCTGTTTATAGAATAAAAAAGGAAGCATTGATTGTAAACCAATGCTTCCTTTTTGTTTTTACGCCATTAGATTCCATTAAAAACTAAGGCAAACTATTCACAAATGCAGAATAAAACGCTGCACGATTTTCTGTATCTCCGCCACAAGTGCCTCCTGTCATTGCTAAACTATTAGTTCTGCTACTAAAAGATGAACTTGAAGATTCTTTATGATTTTTATACCATAAAGTGTTGGCTTGTTCCATACCTTCTATAATCACTTTGAATTCGTCAACAGGTCTTTCTGTTTCACAAATAATAGCTTCACCATAACGATCCGCTTCTTCAACTATATTTGGATTACGAGGTACATTATAAAGCAAATTCAGCATTTCTATTACCATTGCATCATCACCACCTCTTGATGCATCCAAAAGAAATGGGAAGGAATAATTTGCGTTTAGAACATCCATATGATAACTTCTATCCACATAAAACATTTCATGCGCTAATATGCTCATGAATTGTGATTCGTTTTGAATATTATTCAATAATCCAGAGTAGATATAGATATTACCACCAACTGTTGTAAAACAATCCAATTGATTATCGTTTAGAATAATATAAATATTCCAATCAAAATCATCTAATTTTTCCATTAGACTTGTAGCGACTAATTGTATTCGGACGCTTTTGATATAATTATTAGCATCCATAGCATCAGTCATAATGTTAAAATTATAACTGCTAATCATTGCTTGATGGATAGCTGTTCCTAAATTTTTTTCATCTTCATTAGTGAATAAAATAAACGAATCTTGGCAATCTGGATCTTCTGGACAGTTTGGACCGCATGCACTAAATACGATTAAACAACAAACGAGGTTTAATCGTAATACTTTTATTATTAATGCCTTTCTCATATGGCTAGGATTTGTTTGATATTTAGCTTTCATTCATCAAATAATATACCGTATAGTATTATGCTTTTTTAATATAATACATTTGAGATTTCTTTTATAATTTAAAAATTATACAGTTTTAACTATTTGACTTACAGTTAGATATATTCTTCTGAAATTATACAATAGAATAGTTCATTAAGTAAATGATATCTTTTTACATAACGATGCTATACGTACGATATTTTCAGCAAACTATTTTGTCTCTCTGTGTAATTTAGTGGAAAACGAAAAACTATTTTTGTGCTATTGATTAATGTTTTTTCACTTACAATCAAATTTAATGAGAATAAATTCTTCTAAAAAATTCCTACTTTCAATACTCTAAAAGAAAACAAATGAATATACGTTCGAAGTTGCCAAAGTCAGAAGTATCTATTTTTTCTACGATGTCAGCATTATCAAGAAAGCACGATGCAATTAATCTAGCTCAGGGTTTTCCAGATTTTGATTGTGATGATAAACTGAAGGTTTTAGTGTCGAAATACCTCCATGATAATAAAAACCAATATGCTCCGATGGCTGGATTATTGGAATTGCGTGAAACGATTTGCCTAAAGCTATTTCGTTCTCACCATATAGAACTTAGTGCTGAAACACAAGTTTGTGTGACCGCAGGCGCAACACAAGCCTTATTTACAGCGATTCAAGCATTTGTACATCAAGGCGATGAGGTGATTATTATAGAACCAGCTTATGATTGTTATCGACCTTCGATTATTATTGCTGGCGGTGTGCCTCGTCCTTATCAATTGACTTATCCTGATTATTCGATTGATTGGAATGAGATTGAAAACATGGTGAATGATAACACGAAGATGATTATCATTAATACACCGCACAATCCAACTGGAACAATCTTGCATCAATCAGATTTGGAAACATTAGAAGCTATTGTTGCAGATAAAGATATTATTGTATTAAGTGATGAAGTGTATGAGCATTTGATTTATGATAATGAACAACACGAGAGTGTGATGCGTTTTCCAAAGTTATTTGAGCAATCACTGGCTGTTTTTTCGTTTGGAAAGACTTTTCATGCTACAGGTTGGAAAATGGGTTATTGTGTTGGAGCGGCACATTTGATGAAGGAGTTTAAAAATATTCATCAATGGAATGTTTTTTCTGTGAATTCTTTTGTTCAATATGCGTTAGCAGAACACCTTAAAGATAGTTCGACGTATGATTATTTACCTAACTTCTTTCAGCAGAAGCGAGATTTTTTAGCTGAAAAATTAGAAAATACACCGCTGATTCCAATCAAAACGAGTGGAACATATTTTCAATTGTATCATTACGGTAGCATTAGTGATAAGACAGATATTGATTTTACGAAGTATTTGACCCGTGAAATTGGCGTTGCTGGAATTCCTTTATCACCTTTCTATACAAAACCTGTTGGTGATAAGGTCGTAAGATTATGTTTTGCAAAGCAAGAAAAAACGCTTGCAGCAGCAGCAGAACGATTGGCAATGTTAAAATAAATCTATTAGTTATCAGGTGAATGATATGTATAACTGATGCTACGCAGAGTTAGCCTCTTCTTTTCCAGCTAAAATCCTCAATAGTAATCGGGACAAGGCAAAAAGCCGTCAAAATCCGCCTTCACGCATTATTTTTTTGCTGTTCGCTGAACTGCGAGGCACAGTAAGGCAATTTTCGGTAAGACCGAAAAACAGCAAAAAATAATAGTTACAGCTATGTTTGACATTTTTCAAAGACAGATACCTATTAAAACAACTTTTTATTTAATTTCTTGCGTAACATCAGTGATTGAACAAGTTCATTAATTAAAACTCACCTGATGACTTTTCCTTCACCATATAAAACATAAAAAAAACCTACTCCAAAATGAAGTAGGTTTTAAAACAATATATCCTTAACTTATGAATTCTTTTATATCTTATAATTAACGGTTCATTGCTAATTGACCGTAATCTTTTCTAATCACTTGTTTTAACTCTTTACGAGCAAAGAAAATACGACTCTTCACAGTACCTAATGGTAATGTCAACTCATCTGCAATTTCTTGATATTTGAAACCTTTATAATGCATGATAAAAGGAATACGAATGCTATCATCTAATTTTTCAATCATATAAGATAGTTCCTTCATCATCATTGTAGATTCTGCGCCGTTATTAACAGCATTCTTTCCAGAGTTTATGTAAAACATGTTATCTGTAGAATCTATAATAGTATTAGCTTTTACTTTTTTACGGTAATTGTTAATGAAAATATTTTTCATTATTGTAAACAACCATGCTTTGAAATTTGTTCCTGTGCGGAATTTTTCTCTATTGGTCATTGCCCTGAAAGCCGTTTCTTGAAACAGGTCTTTAGCGTCTTCTACATTCTTCGTCAAGTTATAAGCAAACGAGTGAAGAAGTGTAGACATTGTGTTAAACTTATTATCAAATTCTATAGTTGTCATCTCTCGTAATTTTATTGATTAGTTGATTAAAAATGGTTGATTGTTTGTTTACCCTATGTCTTTTGTTGAAGCAAATATACAAATAAGTTAAACAAAAAGCAAGCTTTTGTTTAAACAAAAGTTGTATTTGTTAAACAATTCCTATAATATTTACTTATGCAGACATAACTAAATATTAATAATCACTTATTTGATACTGATTATCAATGGTTTATATATTTAAATGCTAATTTGCGTGAACTTTTATCTTTCAATTAAAAATGAAAGTTTATTTTTAATTTAGCTTTTTACATAAAGTTTAACGTTTAAACATTGATAATGACATAAAACGATTAATCCTATAATCTAAGATTTGTCAGTGAGCGACAAACTTTAGGTGTTGAAAATAGTTGGAATTGTGAAAAAAGACTATGGATGGAAGAAAATTGACTAAGTAAAGGGAGGTTAATAATAAAATAAGGATTTGAGTAAATCCTTATTTTATTATTTTAAATAGAATTAAAAATGGATTGTATAATATTTATTGTTTCATTTGGATAATGGACAGAGACCGTTTTATCATTATGTAACCAATGGCGAATTTGACTTTCAAAAGTCGAGTTGATTTTCCAGACAACATGAACGCCAATTTCTTCTAAAGAAGCCGCATTGCATTGCTGCTCGTATTGCATAGACATAGGAACAACGAGTAATTTTTTCTTTAAAAATAGTGCTTCGGCAGGTCCTTCAAATCCGGCACCCATTAGCGCACCTTCGCAACTTGCCAAGGTGCGTTCCCATTCAACGCCACTAACAGGATGAATAGTTACATTACCTTCAGTGTAAATCTTTGTTGCTCGTTTAGAAAATACTTTCCAATGTGTTGTTTTTATTTTTGACAATGTTCTAATCAAGCGTTCTTCGCTCAATGAAGGCAGGTAAACAGCAACATGATCTTTTCTAGTTGGAATCGTTTGTCGAATTCCGTTGCGAATCACTGGCGTGTGAATAAAATCATCATATTTTGCAAAATGGAAAGCATTAATACTCGATACAGGCGCATAATTTTTTAAAAAAAATTCTCCGTACAGTTTCTTATTTTTTGGTCGTGGAGATTTGCTAGATAGATAAGCACCTTGATGACTGATACCATGACAAGGAATTCCTCGAAGTTTGCAAGCCCATGCAATGACTGGTTCATAATCATTAAATATTATATCATAAGACTTTAAGTCAACGGTTCTAATGTCGTTCATTAGGCGAATGGGTTTTAAGCCTTTCACGGTTTTCCAAAAATCTATACCTCCTCGCTTACCGAATATGAAACCAATACCATGTTTTCTATACTTGACAGGATAAGGCAAATTGATTTCAGTATCTGTACCGCTAATCAATAAATCGACCTCGCCATACTGCATCAAGAGCGGAATGATTTCCTTCGCACGGCTCAAATGACCGTTACCTGTGCCTTGTATTCCGAAGAGGATTTTCATAAAATAGGTATTATGTGTTATGTAGTAAGTAGTAGGTTTTAAGTACTAGGTAATAGGTTTTAGTTTTTTAGTACAGCACACTACTTACTACCTAATACCTCCTACTTATTTCAAAAATCTCTTTCAAAGTTGAAAATTTTCCATTCACCATTATTGTATTCAAGAGAAGTGGTGTTTTCGACCCAATCACCAGAATTTAGATAGAATATACTTTTTGAGCCGTCAGTATGCATTGCCTGACGCATTTGAGGTTTATGGATATGCGCACAAATGAGGTTATCGTAACCGTTTTCGATAGCTGTATCAATGGCTTCTTGTTCAAAATTACCAATTTTCTTAGCCGCTTTTTTGGAAAAATCTTTCAATCCTTTTGATATTCGGATCGGTTTTTTTCTACCGCAAAAGCGCAAAAACTGATTAAAAAGCCTGTCTACTACAATTAAACAATTATAACCTAAACCGCCAATCACTGCTACCGAACGGGCTTTAATGGATTTGTCATATATGTCACCGTGAAGAACCCAAGTCTTTTTGCCATCAATATTCAGCGTCAGCTCATCAATCAACTGAAAGTTAGCTAGTTTGATTGGCGTAAAACGACGCAACAGGTCATCATGATTACCAGTTAAATAATAAACAGGAATACCTGAATTGATAAGTTCATTGATTTTTTGAAGTACTTGAGTATGGGATTTGGGGAAATACCATTTCATGAACTGCCAAATGTCAATTAAATCACCATTGATAATTAATTGTTTAGGTGAAACACTTTCTAAATATTGATGCAATCGTTTGGCATGAGAGCCAAAAGTGCCCAAGTGCGAATCCGAAATTACCACAATATCAACTGTCCTTTTCATAAATCTTGCTCTAATTGAAAACCTTAAATATTTACTTCAAAAAAATGATAAACAAAAATAGATGTTTTCCACGATGTAAAAAATAAAACAAATAATACCCTACTTTATCAAGAAAAAAAAGCTTCTTTATCTTGCTTTTGGGCGGTTGACCACAAATTAGTAATTTTAGAGAGATTTTCTAAATACAACAAAAATTACCATTTAAACATGAAAAATCACATCACGTTTTTTGTTCTGCTATTACCCGCTCTATTGTTCAGTCAAGTCTTTCAAGATAACTTCAATGATGGTAGTTTTACAAACAATCCAGAATGGTTTGGCGATACGTCGGTTTTTGTCGTCAATCAAGGTCAAGAACTCCAACTTAATGACACCGTAGGCGGCACTGCTCAACTCTATGCCCCTTTAGTGATTGCCGATTCTACGGTTTGGGAATTTTACTTTAGAATGGAATTTGCGCCTTCTACTTCCAATCAGCTGCGTGTTTACCTGTCTTCGGATGCCACGGATTTGTCAGGTAGTTTAAATGGTTACTACCTCGAAATTGGCGCATCTGCGGCGACTGACGCACTAAAACTCTATCAGCAAACAGGAACAACAAAGACACTACTTCTCACAGGAACGGTCGGAGCGGTAGCCAATGATCCTGCTTTAGCAAGCGTCCGAATTATCCGAAATGATGCAGGTGATTGGCAATTGTTGGCAGATTACACAGGTGGAATAAACTATACTTTGGAAGGAACAGCAACGGACAACACACATCCTACAGGCAGCTTTTTTGGTGTTTACTGCAAATATACAAGCACTCGAAAAGACAAATTCTATTTTGATAATATACAAATTAGCCCGCTTTTTACAGACACTGAACCACCAACGATTGATACAGTTTTTGCGGTTAGTGATACAGAAGTTGATGTTTATTTTAATGAATTCGTAGATCAGACAACAGCGGAGGACATTAATAATTATTTAATCGATGGCGTTGCAAATGCAATGAGCGCAACTAGAGATGCAAACAATTTTTCACTAGTTCATTTGACATTAAGCTTTCAATTAACCAATAATCAAACTTATACCGTTACGGTTTCCAATATTGATGATGAAAATGGAAATACACAAACCAACGACCAAAAAGACTTTACCTTTCTTGATATTCAAACCGCAGCGATAGGAGATATTTTAATCAATGAAATCTTAGCAGATCCGACGCCAAGTGTTGGTTTGCCCGAATTTGAATTTGTAGAATTATACAACGCAAGTAACAAAACAATAGATTTATCAACATTGATTTTTTATAATAGCAGTAATGCTTTTCTCTTTCCTTTTCATTTGATGCAAGCCAATGAATACGTTATTTTATGTAATGCAAGCGATGTAGTAGCGTTTTCTGCGTTTGGTGTAACCGTTTTAGGAATAAGTGGTTTTTCTGCTTTGTCAAATGGCGGTGATGATTTGATGCTTGAAAATGACCAAAGCGAAATTATCCATGAAGTGAATTATACGTCTTCTTGGTACGCTGATGCAGACAAAAGCGATGGCGGTTATGCGTTAGAATTAAAAAACCCAACGCTGATTTGCTTAGAAGCCGATAATTGGCAAGCTTCAAATGCTACGATTGGTGGAACGCCTGGTCAACAAAACTCTGTTTTTGATAATACGCCAGACCTTACTGCGCCAATTGTTACAAATGCTTTTCCGTTGAATAATCAAATGGTTGAAGTAACATTTAGCGAGATTGTTGACGCTGTTTCTATGCAAAATGTGTTGAATTATAGTATTAATAATGGTATTGGAAATCCTGTAAACGTCCAAATCGTCGATGATAAAACGATAGAATTGGTATTCACTAATTCGTTTCAAAACCAAACGACTTACGAATTATCCATCACGGATATTGAAGATTGTTCTGGCAACGTTATGAATTTGCAAACGCTCAATTTTGATTATGTAGAAACAGAAATTCCCGAGCGTTACGATATTTTAATCACAGAAATTTATGCTGACCCGACGCCATCTTTGGGTTTGCCCGAAGTGGAATATGTTGAATTGTATAATCGGAGCAACAAGGCAATTAATTTACAAGAGGTACGATTTTCAAATAAAAGCACGACAATTGATTTGCCATTTTATGTTTTAGAATCCGATGAATATGTTATTATTTATGAAGAAAAATTCGGTATAAGTTTTAGTGATTACGGCAAAACGATTGCGGTGACCAATCTTCCTGCATTTGCCAATTCAGTAGACGAATTGACTATCATTGATTTGAATGAAAATACAATACACACGATTAATTACACAACGTCTTGGTATCAAGATAATAATAAAAGCAGTGGCGGTTTTTCATTGGAAATGAAGAGTTTCGATAATTTTTGTCAATCAGCAGATAATTGGAGCGCATCTACAGCAACTATTGGCGGCACGCCAGGGCAGCAAAATTCGGTTTACGAAAATTTTCAAGACATTCAATCACCCAAACTCATTCGAGCATTTCCAATATCAAGTCTTGATATTCGCCTATTTTTCAATGAAGCACTAGATGAAACAGCTATTGATCTGACGAACTTTAGCATTATTGACGGCAATCAACAAGTTATTAGCGCAGTACTTGAAGCACCAAGTTTCAATACGATTTTATTGACACTAAACGCCGTTCTTGAAGAAAATACCATTTACACCATAGAAATTTCTAATCAAGTTCAAGACTGTTTAGGCAATTCTATTGCAGATAAAAATAGTGCGCAAATCGCTTTGGCAAATACTGATATTCGTACAAATGATGTGCTTATAAATGAAATATTATTTAATCCAAAAGTTGGCGGTTCAGATTTCTTAGAATTGTATAATGCTTCTGATAAGATTTTCAATTTGGCTGATTTCACTGTTGCGAATACGGACAACGGATTAATCAGCAGCTTTGAAAATATTGAAACAGATTACTTATTCTTTCCTCAAACGTATATCGTGATTAGTGCGGATATTTTAAATGTCAAAAATGAATACTTAGACGAAACCGCTAACGATGCATTACTTTTAGAAAACGATTTGCCAACATTCCCAGACGACGAAGGCGGCGTTTTACTATTGTATAATGGTAGCTCGATTGATGGTTTTGAATATTCCAATGATTGGCACCACACATTAATCGTAGAAGAGGAAGGTATTTCGTTGGAAAGAGTCGATTTTAATACTGAAACCCAAAACCAAGACAATTGGCATTCCGCAGCTTCTGACGTTGGCTACGCTACGCCATCTTATAAGAATTCACAATTTATTGATAATGACTCCATTAGCACAGGCGAAGTTTGGCTGACCAATAAAACCTTCTCACCAGATTTCGATGGTTTTCAAGATTTTCTGTTGATTAATTACCAAGTTGAGCAAAGTGGATTTACGGCAAATATTGATATTTATGATGCAAATGGGCGTTGGACAAAGCGCATTGCTAAAAACGAAATACTAGGAATTCATGGTTTTTATAAATGGGATGGAACAACTGACAACGGGACAAAAGCAAGAATGGGAATCTATATTGTCTTCGTAGAATTGGTTCATCCAAGTGGCACAGTGCAACGCATTAAAAAAACAGCTGTCCTTGCTAATAAGCAATAAAGTTAAAAAGTAGAGCGAATCCCGACTACTTGTGGATTCGCTCTACTGCCTTAATCCATAAATAACTGACAACTATACTTTTATTTAAATAATTGAAAATCAATAAGTTATATTTACTACTAACTATCTATTATTTACTACCTACTGCACTACGTTGCTAATATTCGCACTACTTTTTTTGTATATTGTAATACAAACCTCCGTTCTAAACGTTATCTAATTAATCTAATCAATCTTCTTAATAAATTAATATTTAACAAAATGAAACAACTATTACTATTAACATTTGCAATAAGCATATTCACTTATGCCAATGCTCAAACGCCAACTTATGAGCGTGTATATAATATAATGCAAACCAATTGTGCCTCGGTTTACTGTCATGGTGGAAGCGGAAGCGGAAACTTAGACTTAAAGGGAATAGGAAGTACAACTGCTGAAAAAATGACCGATGTCTATAATAAATTAGTCGGTGTTGTGCCTACAAATACGACTGCAGCAGCCAAAGGAGACCATTTAGTGTATAAAGGTAGAATGGACAAAAGTTTTTTATTTCGTAAAGTCAACAACGGAATAGAAAGCACGGTTAGTTTAGACGCAAACGAAGGAAATGCAATGCCTGACGGTGGAAGTAGTTTGTCAGATGTAGAAAAGGAATTGATCAGACAATGGATTCTTCATGGTGCGCCAGAATCTGGCGAAGTAGTGAAAGAAAGTGTTTTGACGGATTACTATGTCAATGGAATGGCAAATGAATCATTTCCAAACGGTGCGCCTGCTGCGCCAAGTCCGTCAGAAGGTTTTCAAATCAAAATGGGACCATTTTTTCTTGCACCAAAAAACAATGCACAAGGCTATTTAGATGAAATAGAATATTTTCAAAAATGGGAATTAGAATTTGCAAATGACCTTGAAGTCACTCGTATTGATACTAAAATGGGAATTTATTCGCATCACTTTCTCATGTATGATTATAACAGCCCATCAGCAGCGAATGCGTTAGATCATGGATTACGAACGAATATTAGTCATGTTGATATTTCGTTAGTCGAAGCCATTCAACAACCAACTGATTTAGTATTGCCAACAGGTTCTGCCTTTAATTGGGA
>CAZMEH010000723.1:0-3649 GCA_964564885.1 uncultured Saprospiraceae bacterium
TAGATATGGTGAAAGCTAAATTACCCATTACGCTTTTATTGAGTTCTATTTCAATTATTCTAGCTTATCTTATTGCCATTCAACTCGGTGTAATGACTGCGGTTCGCAAAGGAACACGATTTGATAGTTCTGTTAATACAGGATTATTTATGTTGTATTCTATTCCTAGTTTTTGGATTGGAATGATGATGATTGTCTTTTTGACGAGTCCACGATTTTTGAATTGGTTTCCGCCAGGTGGTTTATCTGACCCAGATATTCAAGCACAAGGCACATTTATCCAACAAATATTGGATTATGTTCATCATTTAATCTTACCAATCATTTGTTGGACTTATCCCTCATTAGCTTATCTTTCTCGTCAGATGCGAGGCGGTATGTTGACCGTGATGGGCGAAGATTATATCAGAACGGCTAGGGCAAAAGGTGTTGCACCAAAGCAAGTCATTTGGAAACATAGCTTTAGAAATGCGCTTATTCCGATTATTACTATGCTCGGCAATGTTTTACCTAGATTAATTGGCGGTTCGATTGTCTTAGAATGGATTTTCGATTTGGAAGGAATGGGTTTATTGTTTTTTCAGGCGATTGGACAACACAATCATCCTGTGGTTTTTACTATTGTGATGTTGATTGCTATTTTAACCGTTATTGGTTATCTGATTTCAGATATTCTATATGCCATTATTGACCCTAGGGTTAGTTATAGGAATTAGGAATTTTAAGGTGAACGACTAGAGTAATTTTAAGGTTTCAAATATTAGTGTTTTAATTTAAAATAAATGTCAAAGCAGAACGAGCAGGAATTTTGGACAAATGTTAAATTGCAATATCGCCAGAGTAAACGGGCGATGTTAGCTTATTATGTCATTTTGACCTTAGTTTTCATCGCTGTTTTTGCTAGTTTTTTAGCAAATGACAAACCGATTTTTGTTATTGACGAAGGCAAATGGATGTTTCCTGTGGTAACTGAATATTTTTCAGATTGGAATCCTTCCTCCTCTCCTATTGGAAAATATCGACAAGATTGGAAGAATGATAATTTTGATTTTATCATCCGAACGCCCATTCCTTATTCGCCTGCGAACCAAGATTTGACCAATGAATATATTGGTCCGTTTGCAGGACAGGAAGTCAAATCTACTTTTTGGCGGCACTGGTTAGGGACAGGATATTTGGGTAGAGATATTGCTGCTGCAATGATTTACGGTACTCGAATTGCTTTATCGATTGGTTTGATTGCGATGTCAATAGCTGGTTTTATTGGAACATTATTAGGTTCTTTAGCTGGTTTCTTTGGCGATGATAGATTATATCTTTCGAGAGCGAGTGTTTTATTGAGTTTACCAATTGGATTTTTTGCGTTTTTTTATGCGTTTATCGCTCGACATTATACTTTATTTGAAACGGAAGGAAGCGGATTTTTAGCTATTCTAGGTCAATGGCTATTAAGCTTAATTATTTTCCTTGGTATCATCGGAATAGGTTATTTAATATCAAAAGTATTAAAAAGCATTCCCATTCTCAAACAAAAAATACGTATTCCTTTAGACTTATTCATTAGTCGAATTATTGAAATTTTCACGGCTGTTCCTACTATTATTTTTGTACTCGCCTTTGCTTCTGTTGTCAAAAAAGCTTCTGTTTTCAATATTATGTTAATCATAGGACTGGTTTCTTGGACTGGAATTGCACGTTTCATTAGAGGTGAATTATTGCGAATTCGTTCGTTATCCTATATTGAAGCGGCTCGTGCTTTAGGTTTTTCTCAATGGAGAGTGATGTTTCGTCATGCCATTCCAAATGGACTTTCTCCTGTTTTAATAGCCATTGCTTTTGGTATTGCTGCTGCCATTTTAGTAGAAGCAACACTTTCGTTTTTAGGAATTGGCGTTTCTGCCGATTCGCAAACTTGGGGCGCTATCTTACATCAATCAAAATCAAGAACGCTTGATTGGTGGTTAGCAGTCGTGCCTGGTTTTGCCATTTTTGTAACCGTAACCTGCTTTAACTTGATTGGCGAAGGATTAACAGATGCGCTTGATCCTAAATTGAGAAAGTGATTTTTTTTAAAATAGAGAGGAGAGAACAGAGAATATTTATGATGATTTTGTTTAATAACTGATGTTACGCAAAGTATAATTTAGAGAACTCATATTGCGCAGAGTTAGCGTCATCTTTTTACTCGGTCATTCCGATAGCTATCGGAACGTGAGAATAGTTCCAGCTAAAATCTACGATAGTAATCGGGACAAGACAAAGCAAAAAGCCATCAAAACCCAACTTCTCCCGATTACTATCGGGACATTCTTTTTTGCTGTTCGCTGAACTCCTGTAACGAATTTTAGTGGCTAGCAACTTACGTAATAAAAGACTAAGAGTCGGATGCTTTTAAAGCCTACCGATTATCCACAAGTCTAAAAGGAGCGTTAGCTATTCAAAACTTATGGGTAATTGGTAGGCTTTAAAAAGCGTCCAACTCTTAAATGCCTAAATATTTTAAGCCTTTATAAAACCAATAACATCCAAATCGACATTCCTACCATTGTCAAATCTTCGATAATTGTAACCGTTGACATTGGCAAATTGAATACATCACCTAAGCAAGCACATTTGATTTTTCGTTTATTGATATTGCTTTCAATCACGCCAATACTGCTAATTCCAAGAATAACAGCCGTTGCAATATTTATATAAAATGGTGCAAAATTGATTAAATAAGCAACGCCTAATGCCAATTCTACAAATGGATAAACATAGCCCCAGCCTTTCCAGCGAGCAGCTATAATATCATACATCTGATAACTATTCGCAAAACCTTCTATATTCAGCAATTTGAAAAAGGCAAATACTATAAAGAAACCAGCCATAAAATGACGCATCCAAAGCATTCCAGAAAAATCAGCAAACGGATATTGAGACAATAAACTCACACCAGCGATGAAAGCAACAATCAAAATCAACGGCTTGTAAGCTGCAATTGATGGTTCTTGCAACTCTTCTTCTTCTACATCCAATTTCACCGCTTCTGTAATAATTGGCGTAATCGTAAATTTCTGCCCAATCGTACTTTGTAATATATTTAACTCAATCGCATTACTGACTTCCAATTTCGCTTGCGGATAATCTAATTGTATTTCAGCTGATTGAACGCTATCTAGTTTAGATAGTTTTCCTTTGACACCAGCGACACAACCGCCGCAAGTCATTCCTTCTATTTTATATTGTTGTTGCATTATTTTAATTTTGATTATTGTATCGTAAAACAAAAGTTGCCAACTTTTGCTACACAAAGTTAAAAACATAACGCAACAATAAAGTATTTATTAACTGATGTTACGCAAAGTATAATTTAGAGAACTCATATTGCGCAGAGTTAGCCTCATCTTTTTCCAGCTAAAAAGAAGCAAAAAGCCGTCAAAATCCGCCTACGCTCATTCTTTTTTACTGTTCGCTGAACTACGAGGCGTAGTTAGGCGATTTTCGGTAAGACCGAAAAACAGCAAAAAAGAATGGCTACGGCTACTTTCGACAGGTTTCAGATACTAGTTGCGTTATCTATTTAATCTTTTGCCCTTAAGGATGGATAATCTCTATCATTTTCAATAATGCTGCGTAACATCAGTTATTAATTTAAAAACTAATTAAA
>CAZMEH010000724.1:0-1847 GCA_964564885.1 uncultured Saprospiraceae bacterium
GAATTAGAAGCTGAATTTGGAGAAATGGATGGTTGGAATTCGGAAAGTGATGGAGCTGAGTTATTAAGTAACTTAGGAATACCAGAATCTGATCATTATCGTCAGATGAAAGAATTGGATGGTAAGCAAAAAGTCCGTGTGCTATTGGCGCAAGCACTTTTTGGAAATCCAGATATTCTTTTGCTCGATGAGCCTACGAATGATCTTGATGCAGAAACAGTACTTTGGCTAGAAGATTTTTTAGCAGATTATAAAAATACAGTGATTGTTGTTTCTCACGACCGTCACTTCTTAGACATGGTTTGTACGAATATTGTTGATATTGACTTTAAGAAAGTAAGAAGCTATACAGGTAACTATACTTTCTGGTACGAATCTAGTCAACTAGCGTTGCAACAGCGTCAGAACAAGAATAAGAAAGTAGAAACGAAGCGTAAAGAAATGATGGAGTTTATTGCACGTTTTAGTGCGAATGCTTCTAAATCTAAGCAAGCAACGAGTCGTAAGAAGGCGTTAGAGAAATTGAAGTTAGATGATATTTTTCCATCAAGTCGTCGTTATCCTTATATCAATTTTACGCCAGAACGTGCTGCGGGTAGTGAAATATTAGAAATTCAGGGTTTAACGAAGTCATTTGACGGAGCAATCTTATTTGAAGATGTTTCTTTTACAATGAATCGTGATGATAAAATTGCTTTGATTTGTAAAGATCATAGTGTTTTGACTCATTTCTTTGATGTGTTAGCAGGTGAAGAAAAACCAGATAGCGGTAAAATCACTTGGGGCATAACGATTACGCCACAGTATTTGCCAAATGAAAATGAGGAATACTTCGTCGGTGCTAAAGATAGAAACCTTGTAGATTGGTTGAGAGAGTATTCTCCAAACAAGGACGAGGAATTCGTTCGTGGCTTTTTAGGTCGAATGTTATTTTCTGGTGAAGAGGTTCACAAACAATCCAGCGTTTTGTCAGGAGGTGAAAAAGTGCGTTGTATGTTGTCTAAGATGATGTTGAATGCACCAAACTTTCTAATCTTGGATGAACCAACAAATCACCTTGACTTAGAATCAATCACAGCGTTCAATAATGCTTTGAGCGAATTTAAAGGAAATCTTATTTTAACTTCTCATGATTTTCAGTTTATCAATACGGTCGCTAATCGCATTATTGAGATTACACCAAAAGGAATTATTGATAAAATGATGACTTACGAAGATTATATTCGAGATGAAAAAATAAAAGAAATGCGTACTCAAATGTATGCTTAATTTTAATTAGGAATTAGAGTAGAGAAGAGAGAGAAGTTAATATTCTTTGTTCTCTCTTCTCTGTTCTCTACTCTTATTATAACAATTATATAAAAAATTATTTGATGAAATTATTTAACTTTTTTGTGTTAATGGTATTAGGATTAGGCGTTTTGTCAATGACGTCTTGTGCTTCAGGAAACTTCTCTAAAGTGAAAGTTGCAAATGAAATGGATAGCGTAAGCTATAATTTAGGTGTAGCAGTTGCAGCAAGTTTTCCCGCGGCAGACTTTCCAGATTTGAATATAAGTGCTATTGCAAAGGGTTTTGCTGATGGAAGAGATACATCATTGAATCTTGACGCAAAAGCTGCTAATGACGCAGTTGGTCAGTTTATGCAAGGAAAACAAGCAGAAATACAAGCCAGATTACAAAAGGAAAGAGAAGTTGAAATGGCAAAAGCAACTGAAGAAAATAAAACTAAATTTGCTGATAATTATAAAGCGCAACAAGAATTTATCGTTGCTACAAAAGACAAAGCAGGTGTTACAACAACTGCAACTGGCCTGATGTATGAAGTAATCAAAAAAGGAAGTGGT
>CAZMEH010000725.1:0-4180 GCA_964564885.1 uncultured Saprospiraceae bacterium
TACTACAAATCAGTCAGCAAATTGAAGAAGCTGATATCCTTAGACTTACTAGCTTAATTGAACTAGCTCAAACCAGAGAAGTTTCAGTAGATACGTTGATGAATGAATTCGGTTTAAAAAGTTATGAGTAGATATATCAAGGTAAGTGTCAAAAGAAAAATTGGAAAAATTGCGAATGGTTATTGTGAATATTGTAAATCTCGTGATGACTTTTCAACTAGATTTTTTGAATTTGACCATATTATTCAAATTTCTAAAAATGGCTCTAATGCATTTGAAAATATCACTCGCTCATTTAGACTTTGTAACAGAAACAAATCTGATAAAGGTTCTGTACTTGACATCATCACAAATCAAAAATATCCTTTATTCAATCCACGAAAATACAATTGGGATAAACATTTCAAATGGAATGATTATTTTACTAAAATGATTGCTTTAACGCCTATCGGACGTGTAACAGTTCTAACTTTAGGTTTGAATAGAAATAGTTTGTTAAACATCCGAAAAGCACTTATTTTATTAAAAAAACATCCTCCAAAATAATTATTATAAAACGCAAAAAGGCGTTTCTGAATTTCAGAAACGCCTTTTATCATTAAAATCTTGCAAATAATCTGTTCAATTAGCTTTAAATAACATTACTAATTATTTCGCTAAGTTGTAATTTATACCAACTTTAACACCTAGTTGAACGTTTTGGCTGCTACCTTTTGCAAACATTTGCTGTATATCTTTGCTATAATTAGCCCGTCCACCTATTGTGAAAGACATTTTATCATTAAACTTGATGTCAACATCCGCACCTGCTACCAGACCTAAACCATTCTGAACGAATGAATTATCACTGATAGTTGGATTGCCAATTAATTCGCCATTCAATGTTGTCTTAAATGTTGGAGATTGTGTCAATCTGCTATACTGAACACCACCGACTAAACTCACGCTAGTAGGTTGCTGTCTAGTTAATTGCATCAAACGGAATTTACCTATTAAAGGCACATTCACATATTGAAGACTAGCAGTTGTAAATTTTTCTCCGCCATTAATTTCACGATAACGCTGTGTCATCTTACTTATATTTGCACCTAATTCTACTGAAAACTGTTCAGAAAATCGGTATCCAGCACCTACTCCCAACGAACGTTGAAGCCCGTTATCGTTTGTTGCGCCAAGTCCAACTTGTGTTACAATATTCTCATTGAATATTTTAGACAAATCGCCTTGTGCGTTTACAGAAACATAAAAACCTTTTGTATCTCTAATGATAGTTGGTTTAAATGAACTGTTTGCATCATCAGGAATCATATCAATAAAGACATCTGAGTCCATGCCACGATTTTGAATACTTCCGTTGAATGCGTTAGTAGGTAATGGCTCATCTGCCAAACTCGGTAACTGATTTCTTGAACCCACAAACACACCGTTTAACTTAGATAAGTCAGTTGCAACTAGTGCAATCGGTTGTGTTTCTTTCTTCAATAACTGTGTACCTTCATTAGTATCTTGTGCTTCATCAGCCATGTGTTCTTCGATACTATTATTGTCTTTCGATAATGAAACAACAGACTTTTCTACGTTTCTTTTTTGTACAAATACTACATTTTCGTACGATGCATTTGTCGGTATAGTGACGTGTGCTAATGCTTGATTAGCTGTGTTTTTTTGCTTAAGTGTAACTTCGGATGTAACTACAGTAGTAGCGGGTACAATTTTTTCGTTATTGTTATTGCGCTGTAAAGTAGTTCCCTCAGCAGTAGGACCATAGTAACCATCACTAATTGTTGATGTTTTGAATTGGTCATATGACATAAGACCAAACATTCCAATCAACAAAACTGCTGCTATGCGGCTCATCATCGTTAAGTGACGACGGATAACCAAATTAATTGGTAATCGTCTTTTAACGCTTTGCCAAACAACAGGTGACGGTTCTACTTCATAGTTCTCAAATGAGCTTCGGAAGATGTCTTCATCAGCCAACGGCAATTCTCTCTCAATGTTATCCCAAAGACGAGAGGAAGGTGTTGGTGCGAAATCTTCAAAACCCATTTTGAACATGTCATCAAAATCTTGATGTTGTTCTCTCATCTAATTTAGTTTTTTAACCATTTTTTGCAGTAATCCTCTCGCTCTAGCTAATTGCGATTTAGAAGTACCTTCCGATATTCCTAAGAGTGCTGCAATTTCTTTGTGCGAATAACCTTCAATTACATAAAGGTTGAATACTGTTCGATAACCGGGAGATAGACGTTGTACTAATTTGAGCAGGTCTTGTTTTGCTAGGTTTTCTAACGCTGTTTCAGGAATGTGCTTTAAATCAACTTTTTCAAGTTCAGCATGTCCGTTATGATTGTTAGATTTCCTGTAGTACTCAATAGCAGTATTAATAAATATACGTTTCATCCAGCCTTCAAAAGAACCTTCTCCACGGAAGCGGTCAATATAATTAAACACCTTGATAAAACCTTCCTGTAATATATCTTCTGCGCTATGATAATCATTTGCGTAACGAAGACATATACCGAACATCTTAGGTGAAAACGAACGATAGAGCGCTTCTTGACAATTTCGCTTGCCTCGAATACACCCATCAACCAACTCCTGTTCAGACAAGCCGATTACTCGTAAACTTGCCGTTGTTTTGTACATTTCTATGTATAATTAATGTGAAATATTCATAATACTGAATTCCAAACTTCAAGTATCTAAAGAACACCAATAGATAATTCATTCAAAATCAGCGAGATATAAATCAATTTAAGTTAAATTATTTTATGTTCAAAATAAAAATACAAAACAAATATTGGATTTTAAAATATTTACCTAAATATATATGTCAAAGAACGAGAGGAATAGGTAGAATGTCTAAGAGTGAGATTGTTTCTAAGATGAGTTATTGTTTTACACATTTTCACTTTCTCACTCTAATTAATTTTCGCAAGAAAATCAATTAACAATCTGACCGCTTTTCCTCGGTGACTAATTTTATTTTTCACTTCTGCACTCATCTGTGCAAAACTAGTTTCGTAACCTGTTGGGATAAAAATCGGGTCGTAACCAAATCCTTCAGTTCCCATTTTGTGATGACTAATCGTACCTCTTGCAATTCCTTCAAAAGTATATTCTTTGCCATCTAATATCAACGCTATAACTGTTTTGAATTGTGCGCCTCTATCTGTTTTATTTTTTAGATTTTTGATTACTTTTGCCATGTTATCTTCTGCACTGCGCTGGTCGCCTGCATACATTGCAGTGTAAACGCCAGGTTCTCCATTCAAAGCATCAATTTCAAGTCCTGTATCTTCTGAGAAGCAATTTACTTTATAGTTTTCAGAAACATATCTTGCTTTCTGTAAAGCATTGCCTTCGATAGTTAGACTAGTTTCAGGGACATCCTCATGACATCCTATGTCTTTCAAACCTGCAATATCCATACCATCCGATAACATTTCGTTAACTTCCTTTATCTTATTCGGATTACCTGTTGCAAATACTAACTTCATTATTATTCAATTTTTATTTTTATCAATATTTTAAACACTAGCAGTCAAGTCTTTAAATATTTATTATTATATTAATTCAGAAAAAGGAAATTTGCACTATTTTTCTGAAAAAAATCGTCACTCAAACATTTCCATCAAAGCCTGCTAAACAACCGAAAACTAAATTCCAATCATCCTACAAATATAATTGATTAGAAATTCCCTTCGATTCTATTTTCTAAAAAAGAAACATTAATCGTTAAAATTATAACAAATAGCATTTACAAAACCTTGGTACAAACATACGAGCTGTCAATATGATAAAAAGTCTTATATTTCGGATTAATTTAGTCGGCTAATATAGATTTAAGTATCAAGACAAAAGAATTGATAGACGGGACAAATCAACAGTATGAAAAAAATAGCAATAGACATGGATGGTGTGATGGCAATGACGCCGCACAAAGCGTTAGAATGGTACGAACGTGATTTTGGTATTAAGCTAACGGAAGATGATATAAAAGGAAAGAATTTGAGTGAAATTTTTCCAGCGGAACATTTGAAAATTGTTGGAAATTATCTTCGTCAGAAAGGTTATTTTGCAGATTTGGATGTGATGCCGCATTGTCAAGAGGTGATGCTTGAATTACACGAAAAGTATGAATTATTTATCACAACGGCCGCCACTCAATTTC
>CAZMEH010000726.1:0-1947 GCA_964564885.1 uncultured Saprospiraceae bacterium
ATGAGTTGTTGAATACCTCAAACCTTGAAATAATTGGTGAAGTTTTTTTGAGAATTGAACAAAACCTATTGGTGCTTGAAGGTCAAAAGATAGAAGACTTGACAGAAGTTTATTCTCATCCTGTGGCAATTGCGCAGTGTTTGCCGTTTTTTAAGCAATATCCGCATATCAAATTGATTTCTAATGAAGATACTGCATTGAGCGCAAAAATGGTCAAAGAGAAAAATTGGAAACATGCTGGTGCAATTGCTGCTAGTCTAGCTGGTGAAATGTATGAACTGGAAACTTTGGCGGCAGGGATTGAAACGAACAAACTCAATTTTACTCGTTTTCTGGTATTAGCACCACGAAAGAAAACAGCTAAAACGAAGATTTTTGACAAGGTTTCGATTTGCTTTACGCTTGACCATGAAGTTGGAAGTTTGCATAAGTTGTTGTCGATTTTATCGGTTTATAATGCAAATTTGACAAAAATACAATCTGTTCCAATTATTGGGAAGCCTTGGGAGTATCGATTTTTCGTGGATTATTTGATTGATAGCCCAGATAATTTTGAAAAAGCAATGGAAGTTGTGAAGGAATTGACTTCGGAATTAAAAATATTAGGAAAATATAAAAGAGGAATTAGATATGAAGGTTAAAGCATCCAAAAGATTAGGAAACGTAAAAGAATATTACTTCTCGGTTAAGCTGCGTCAAATCGCTGAAATGCGTAATCAAGGCATTGATGTGTTGAATTTAGGTATTGGAAGTCCAGATTTGCCAGCGGCAGAAAATGTAATTGATACATTAAAAAAGGCGACTGTTGAGTCAAATGCGAATCAATATCAGAGTTATTTGGGTTTGCCAGAATTGAGAACTGCTTTCTCTGACTGGTATCAAAGACATTATAATGTTTCACTGAATCCGACGAATGAAATTTTGCCTTTGATTGGTTCAAAGGAAGGTGTTATGCATATTTCAATGGCGTTTTTGAATGCTGGTGATAAAGTGCTTGTTCCAAATCCAGGTTATCCGACTTATAGTTCTGCTACTCGTTTGGCTGGCGGAGAAGCGATTTATTATAACTTAAATGAAGAAAATAATTGGTTTCCAAATTTTGAGGAATTGGAACAATTGGATTTAACGGAAGTTAAAATCATGTGGGTAAATTATCCGCATATGCCAACAGGTGCACCTGCTTCTCAGTCTTTATTTGAACAATTAGTGGCGTTTGGCTTGAAGCATAATATTCTGATTTGTAATGATAATCCGTATAGTTTCATTTTGAATGATAATCCGCAGAGTATTTTGAGTGTTGATGGCGCAAAGGAAATTGCACTGGAATTGAATTCTTTGAGCAAGTCGCACAATATGTCTGGCTGGCGAATGGGAATGGTGGCAGGTGATTCGGATTATATTGCAACGATTTTGAGGTTTAAATCTAATATGGATTCTGGCATGTTTAAGCCTGTTCAGCGTGCAGCAATTGCTGCATTGCAATTGCCAAAGTCTTGGTATGATGGTTTGAATGAGGTTTATGCAGAGCGACAACAAGCAATTTATCGACTTTTTGACCAGTTAGATTGTACTTACGATAGTTCAAAGGGTGGCATGTTTGTTTGGGCAAAAGTGCCTAGTCGATATAAAAATAGCTATGAATTGTCTGATGAACTATTAGAAAAGGCGCATGTTTTTATTACACCAGGTGGAATTTTTGGAACGCAAGGTGATAATTATATTAGGGCTTCTTTGTGTAATCCTGTTGATGTGATAGAGGGTGCTTTTGAGCGAATAGAAAATCAATTGACAATGGTTTTAGTTTAAGGTAATAAGAGCAAAAGACTAAACTTTAGTTGCTAGTTAACGAATAACCAGCAACAAATAACTAATGAAATGAAAATTGCAATAGTAGGAATAGGGTTGATTGGCGGTTCGATGGCGATGAGTCTGAGAGAGAAGGGATTA
>CAZMEH010000727.1:0-1619 GCA_964564885.1 uncultured Saprospiraceae bacterium
ATTTTCAATTCACCGATCTTGTAAGACAAAGCTTGAGCAGCCCAACCGATATAACGGTCAATTTCGGTATTCACTTCATGTAATGACAAGGCAGTATTTGAAGCTAAAAACTCCACCGCCTCATCTCTCGTCCAACCTTTTGAATGAATTCCGACATCAACTACCAAACGACAAGCACGCCACATTTCGTAAGTCATTCGACCAAAATTCTCGTAAGGTGTCGTGTACATTCCAGCTTCGATACCCAAATATTCGGAATATAAGCCCCAGCCTTCACCGAAAGCACTCAAATAGGTATTGCGTCGAAACGCTGGCAAGTTTGTCATTTCATTCGCTAAAGAGATTTGTAAATGATGTCCAGGAACGGCTTCATGAAGTGTCAATGCAGGCAAAACATACAACGGACGACTTTCTAATTTGTATGTATTTAACCAATAATGACCCGCTTTGTGGCTTTTCCAAGAACCGCCAGAATAACGTCCAGCCGTGTAATTTGGTGCAATTTCAGCAGGAACAGGCTCAACGCCATACGGCAAAGAAGGCAATGTGTTGAAATATTCTGGCAATTTTCCATCAATCCGTTTTGCTAAATATGAACCATGCATCAATAGTTCTTTTGGTGTTTTTGCATAGAACTGCGGACTGGTTCTCAAAAAAGTCAGAAACTCCGCAAAGCTTCCTTTAAAACCGACTTCTTTAATCACCGCTTCCATATCTGCTCGAATTCGTGCGACTTCTTTTTGCCCTAATTCAAATATTTCATCTGAACTCATTGGCAAGGTTGTGTAGAATTGAACACGCTGTTCATAATATGCTTTTCCGTTTGGCAAAGAGCTTGCGCCTAAGTCGGTTTTGCAATTCGGCACATATTCTTCTGCCATGAATTTATCGAAAATCCTGTACGTTGCTAAGACACTATCTTGAATAATTTGCTTCGCTTGTTCTATCAAAATCGCTTGTGTATCTGCTGCAATCGTAGCAGGAAAATTATTGAACGGGCGATAAAAAGTCGTTTCGGTTGGATTGTCCACTAAATAAGGTTTTATCAAGGCTTTGTACTTTTCCATGATAACTTTCGGCTGCGTCATTCCTTTCTTTACACCTAATCGCATCAAATCCATATGCGCTTCTGTGAAACGTTTGAATCCACCAATCCTTCCTAAATATTTATCATAATCTTCTTTCTTTTCAAATAATGTACTTCTATCAATACTTCCGAAATAAGTATAAAAACCACCTTCGGCATTGATTGGCATCAAATAATCTTCAAATCCAATTCGAGCAATCCTATCTTCCAACAAGAACTTAAATAAGTCATAACTGATTTTATCAGCAGTTGATAATTTAAGCGGATTAATTGCAGTTACTTTTACTAAAAGTGATTTATAAAATATTCCTCGTTTTTCTTGTGCCGCAGGACTTATATCTGGAAAAGTATTTGTTCCATCGTATTGCGATAAAGAATTGATTTGCAATTCATTAAATGCTCCCTCTTCATCAAATAGTGCATGCAATTTTGCGTTCTTCAATGCACTATTTGCACTTGTTGTCTTTTTACAACTACTTGAAACTATTAATAAGATAGATAATAAAAGTATGGTTTTGATTTGCTTCATATC
>CAZMEH010000728.1:0-4948 GCA_964564885.1 uncultured Saprospiraceae bacterium
GAAAAAAAGCAATATGCTAAAATGACTTCCTATGTAGAAATACAAGGACAAGCGGCGAGAATGATGGCTGGTGCAGGTGCAGCGATGCTTTTAGAAGGTATTGATGACGGAACAATAGAAATATTTGGAGTAATTGTACAGGTGCCTTTTAGTATTCCGAAATGGGAATTGCATGAGATTTTAGCATTAGATGCCGTCACTTATCTCGTCTCATTTATTTTGATTTGGATGATGCGTTATCAGCCAATTGCGGAACGCAGCGGAGAAGTTGGTAACTTGATGGAGCGATTTAAAACGGGTTTTAATTTCTTAAAAGAGAATCCTAAAACGTTGTTTTTTGGTGTAGCTTCTTATATGATTTTTGCGACGGCACTTATTTCTAATATGAATATTCTTCCAATTTATGTGAATAATCATTTGCACGCACCTGCGAATACTTACGCCATGAGCCAAATGTTTTATACGCTCGGTGCATTAATTTCAGGTATAGCTATTCACACTATTTTTAGAAAGGTTTCAAAGAGTTTAGCGGTTATTTTACTGACATTTATTACTGGTGCTTCATATATTGTCTTAGCATCGACTACTATTCCTATGTTATTTTTCATCATGTCACTGATGCTAGGAGTCACGAATTCAGGAACTAGAATTTTGCGAATGACTTATCTTTTTACGGTCATTCCAAATCAAGTTTTTGGGCGAGCGGGAAGTATTTTCAATGTTTCTAATATTTTATTAAGATTAATGTTTCTAAGTATTTTTGCGCTTCCATTTTTCCACCTTAGTAATAATATTATTTATACTTTTTGGATTTTCACTGTTTTCATCATCCTTGCAGGAGTCGTTTTAATCTGGAACGACCGAAGGAAGGTTTAGCGTTTTTGTTGCTAGGAGCGAGGTGTCAGATAAAAATTTTGGCTCTTTGATAGTTACTCGATCTCACCTTGTGATAAGAGTTTCTGCAAAATGAACATTTGGTCAAGCCTCATGATTATAGTTCTTTTTCCCAATAATCCGCCTGTCGTGCCTTTGGCAGGTAGGTTATTGGAAAGAGGAAAAATAATAATGGTCGATGTTATTTATGTTCCTCATGAAACTTTTGATACAGTGTACTTAGGAACGATAAAAGAATAAGTTATAATAGTTTGGCTGCTTCTTTAGCACCCAAATGTTATAAGTTCTTTACCGTTCCTTAGCCTTAGCTACTGCTTTAAAACCTGAATTTCTTCTCAATATAAATAAGAATTGCGTTACTATTTTTCTAATTAAAAAAACGTCATACCTGACAATTGTCTTATCAAATCTCTTTGAGCCTTCAAAACTTTATATTTTTGTTAGCTAAAATATGGATTCTAATATCATAAAAAGATATTAAAACTGTTTCTTCATTAGGATAAAATCTTTGTTCAGAATTAAAAATTAATAAAGAATTATGAAAAAGTTAGTATTATTATTTTCCATTGGATTATTATTAAGTACGCTGACCACAGCACAAATCAAATCGCCTGCGGCAAGTCCTTCTTCTTCTTTGACTCAGACAGTTGGTTTGACCGAAGTGCAAATAGACTACAGTCGCCCAGGATTGAAAGGACGTAGAATGTTTGGCGGGTTTTTACCATATAATAAACTGTGGAGAACAGGAGCGAATGCATCGACTAAAATCACGATTAGTGATGATGTACAAATTCAAGATAATGACCTTACGGCTGGAACGTATGCGCTTTACACGATTCCAGGGAAAGATAACTGGACTATTATTTTGCATAAGAATATTACTCACTGGGGCACAGGAGGAAAGAATTATGATAAAAAAGAAGATGTTTTTCGTTTTAAAGTGAAGTCAACAAAACTAGCGTATAAGGTGGAAACTTTCACTATTGAGATTAGTGATGTTCGGCCTAATAGTGCTTCTATCGAATTGAAATGGGAGAATACAAAGGTTAGTTTTTTACTTGGCGTAAATACGGAAGCAAAAGTAATGGCTGACATTAAGCAAAAAATGAAAGGTATTTCTGGGACAACTTATTATCAAGCAGCAAAGTATTACCACGAAACAGGAAAAGACAAAAATCAAGCTTTACAATGGGTGCAAGCTGCTATTGAACTGGAAGGCGAAAAATTTTGGATGCTTCGCTTGAAAGCATTAATCTTAGCTGATATGAACCGTTACAAAAAAGCGATTAAATCGGCGGAGCGTTCTACTATTCAAGCAAAAGAGGAAGGAAATGATAATTATGTTAAAATGAATGATGTTTCAATCAAGGATTGGGAATTGATTCTTTCTGGTGTTAAGAAGTAGTTTTCAGATTTCAGTTGGCAGTTTCCAGATTAATGTTTTATACTCCTTTACGAAACATTAGTCCGCCTACTGTCTACTGAAATCTGCCAACTTTTAATCCTTATAAAACATCCATTTTCCAATTTCTTTGAACGTTACTTTCTTTCCGTACATCAAGATTCCAACTCGATAAATTCGACCAGATAGCCAAACAAAGAAGATAGAGGTTGCCAATAAAACAATCATCGAAATGCCTAATTCCCACCAAGGCGGATCAAAAGTAATACGTGCAGGCATCACAATTGGCGAAAATAATGGAAAGATAGAAGACCAAGTTGCTAGCGAACTATTTGGGTTTTCAATCACGGCAAACATGATATAAAGGGCTAAAATAATCGTAATCGTTATCGGTAGCGTTAGTGTCTGTCCTTCTCCTAAGTCGTCGCCCATGGCAGAACCAACTGCCGCAAAAAGTGATGCGTATAGAAAATAACCGCCTAGGAAATAGAAAATAAATACAGAAAGTATCAACCACCAATTTTGTTGACCAATTAAGCTGATGGTTTGAGCAATTTGATATTCAATTGCTTCCACATCTGGCGCATTTGCTCCTGTCATTTGCATACTCGTTGGGTCAATATCGGGCATGAAAAATCCTGCAACAAACATCAGACCAGTGGTCAGCACCGCCCAAATGAATAATTGCGTCAATCCAACAAATCCAACTCCGATGATTTTACCTAACATCAACTCAAATGGCTTGACCGAAGAAATCATGACTTCGACAATTCGATTCATCTTTTCTTCCATGACCGAGCGCATCACCATCATTCCATAAACAAACAAAACTATATAAATCAAGAAACCTGTTACGCCTCCAATTGCTGTTGCAATGGCTGCATTATTGATTTTTTCTTTCTCTTGAAGTTCGCCGTCTTCTCCTATAGTGATGCTTTTTTCATCTAAACTAACATTATTCGCTTCAATATTTTCAACATCTTTTTCATTGAGATTGAGTGCTTTAATCTTTTCTAGGCGCAGTTTTTTAGCGATTCGATTTTCAATTAAAGCTATCGTACTCAATGACAATTGTTGTTCTGAATAGTATTGTGGACGAACTTCGTTGTTGATATTCTTAATTGCTGGAATATGTAATAATCCATCAAAACCTTCTGAAATATAATCCTCTTTCAGTTTGTCCAAGTCCTTTGTTTGCTTAACGAAAACAAGGTTTGAGCTACTTGAACTAATGACAATGTCTAATCCAGAATTATCTTTAACAGCAATTCTGGATTTCTCGCCTTGATAAGCAAAAATAAACCCGACAATGACTATAAATGCCACCATGATAATTGGCGTCAAAAAAGTCATGAGGATAAAAGAGCGTTTTTTAACACGGGTGAGATATTCTCGCTGTATAATTAACCAAAGTTTTCTTCCATTCATTTTAATACGATTGACGGTAAGTTTTCTAAAAACAAATCATTCTTAAACTTATCCCAAAACCTCGGGATTCGTAATGCCTAATTATTTTTTCCTGCTTTTTTGATAAAAATTTCATTTAGTGTTGGCAAGATTTCGTTGAATGAACGCAAGTACAAACCTTTACTAATTAAGCTATTGACTAAATGATTTGATGCTTTTTCATCTGGAAGTTTAACGACCAGTTCTCCTAGACTGTTTGTTATAATTATATTATCAGGAACAACACCTTGCGGTAATTCTCCAACATAATTGATACTAAACAAATTCTCTTTGAATTGATTTTTAATCGCATCTACTTTACCATTAAGCACGTTTTTACCTTGATTAATCAATACAATTTCCTCACAAACCTCTTCGACTTGTTCCATTCTATGCGTCGAAAAAATGATACTTGTTCCTTTTCGTTGTAGTTCTCGGATTTCGTCTTTGATGAGATTCGTATTGATTGGGTCTAAACCAGAAAACGGTTCATCCAATATCAATAGCTTTGGTTCGTGAACGACGGTTGCGACAAACTGGATTTTCTGTTGCATTCCTTTGGACAGTTCTTCGACTTTCTTGTCCCACCAATCCATGATTTCGAACTTCTCGAACCAATGCGTGATTTTTGCTTGCGCTTCTTTTTTAGACATATCTTTGAGCTGAGCGAGGTAGAGTAGGTGCTCACCAACTTTCATTTTCTTATACAATCCACGTTCCTCTGGCATATAACCAATTTGTGATGGATGCGTTCGGTTGAGCTTTTCGCCATTCAAATAAACGACGCCGCTGTCCGCTCTAGTGATTGTTGTGATGATTCGTATTATCGAAGTTTTTCCTGCCCCATTCGGACCAAGTAAACCAAAAATACTGCCTTCTGGTACAGAAAAACTTACATTATCCACTGCTACGTGTTTCTGATAAGTCTTTCGCACATTATCTAGCTGAAGTATTGCCATATCTTTTTTTGATTGTGATTGAGCACCAAATATGTTCAAATTATAAATAGAATGCAGATTTTTTCGATGAAAGGCGTTAGTTCTTCGCTTTTTAATTATTACAAGGTTTATTTTGAAACACAGAGACACAGAGACACAGAGTTAACCTATTATAGCGTTAATATTCTCTGTGTTTAGTCTCCTTTATTTTGAAACACGGAGACACAAAGAACACAGAGTTAACCTATTACAGCGTTAATATTCTCTG
>CAZMEH010000729.1:0-1839 GCA_964564885.1 uncultured Saprospiraceae bacterium
CAATAATGATACCTGCTAACCACCAAATACACATTAACCAAACCATGTTTTAGCATCTTTTTTATAAAAAAAACAGAGAATACTTTCCTAAAATTACATCAAAAAGATGTCTTAGAAAAATATTCTCTGTTCTCACTTCTCTTATTTTTCTAAAAGACTACAATTCAAATGCTGCAATCACATTTTCCTCTTTTGATTTAGCTTTTAATTCATTTGGAACAACAGTAGCGAGATAAGGATCACCTTTGATTACATTTCTTGAAATAATAATTTTTTGGATTTCAGAAGTTCCTTCGTAAATCTGTGTAATTTTCGCATCTCGCATCAAACGCTCTACGTGATATTCCTTTACAAAACCGTAACCGCCATGAATTTGAACCGCCTCAACTGTTACGTCCATTGCGGTTTTAGAAGCAAAAAGTTTTGCCATTGCGCCAGCAGTATCAAAATTCATATGCTGATCTTTCATCCATGCTGAACGATAAACCAACATTCTAGCCGCTTCGATACTAGTCACCATATCAGCCAATTTGAATGCAATAGCTTGATGTTGATTAATCGGTTTTCCGAAAGTTTTACGCTCTTGAGAATACGCCAAAGACAACTCATAAGCACCAGCAGCAATACCTAACGCTTGCGCTGCAATGCCAATTCGACCGCCAGAAAGTACAGTCATAGCGAATTTAAAACCAAAACCTTCCTCACCAATGCGTTGCGATTTTGGCACTTTCACATCATTATACATAATCGTATGCGTGTCAGATGCACGAATACCCATTTTATCTTCTTTTGCTCCGATGACAACACCTTCCCAATCCGTTTCAACAATCAAACAGTTAATTCCACGGTGTTTCTTTTCTAGATTAGATTGAGCAACGACCAAGTGAATTTGTGATGTTCCGCCACTTGTAATCCAGTTTTTTGTACCGTTCAGCAAATAGTGATCACCCATGTCAACAGCGGTTGTGCTTTGACTTGTCGCATCACTTCCTGCTTCTGGTTCTGACAAACAAAACGAGCCAATTATTTCACCAGCAGCTAATCTTGGCAAATATTTTTGCTTTTGCTCTTCTGTTCCGAACTTCTCAATGCCCCAATTTATCAATGAATTTTGAATCGACATAATCACAGAACAAGAACTATCAACTTTTGAAAGCTCTTCCATTACAAGCGCATAAGAAACCGTATCCGTTCCCATTCCGCCGTATTCTGGAGAAACCATCATACCTAAAAAACCCAATTCACCCATGCGTTTAATTTGCTCGGTTGGATAAATCATACCTCTATCTCGGTCAATAACGCCAGGTTTTAACTCGTTTTGAGCAAAGTCACGAGCGGCTTTCTGGATAGAGAGTTGTTCTTCTGTCAGTTCAAATGTCATTTTTTAATTTTTTAGTCGCCTTTTGAAAAGTTCTAATTGCAATGCAAAAATATATATAATATTAATGGGATACTATACTTAAATGTTTAAATTCAAAATAAAATTGAGTAAATAACCAATTAAAGGTATGGTTCTTTGAAAAACCCAGTGGAAGTTTCAAGATCGGCACACGGCGGACGGCACACGGCAAGGCGTTTTTTCTACGAAAAACATTTTATCACGATATTTTTCAAAGAACCAAAAGTATTAATGGACACCTTACTGGTTCACGCTAATATTTCGAAAAACGGTCAAGATGCCCGTTAATACTTTTTTTTATACTACTATACATTTTAGAAAAGAGAGCAGAGAAGAGAGAACAGAGACAAAAATTTAAATTCTTGTCTCTGTTCTCTCTTCTCTGCTCTCTTTTCTAAAATGTATAGTAGTATAAAAAAAAGTATTAATGGGCATCTTGA
>CAZMEH010000730.1:0-2569 GCA_964564885.1 uncultured Saprospiraceae bacterium
TAAGTTTAAAAAAATAAAATGTGACATCTAAATATAATAATACTCCTATCAAAATAAAGTTCAAAATACGATTAATAGACGGGTTTTATTCTTAATAGGTTGTATTTAGATTATTAAAGTTATTTTATTTAAAAATTTTATATGATACCTTTTTTTTATAAAAAAAACTAATTATCAACATTTTACACATTTACGATAAATAACATTTAAATAAATCATCTATTTTAAATATTTAATTTTAATCATAAGATGAGATGCATCCGCTTTTTTAATTTATAATATCAGTTTTGTGATTTGGTCAAAAACACTGTAATACTTACGGCTTGTATAGTATTATCAATTAAATATTAGGACTGTACTAAGGTTAATATATTTAAGGTTATTATTTCCAATAACGTCAAATATATCAGCCCGTAGAATCATAAATAAGCCGTTATTTTCAAGTCAAAACCGTTCTTATTTCAATATAAATCTTGACTATTTCATTAATTAACATTAATTTTACATTAAATTAATATTTAATTAAAGTCAATTTATGAAAATACATAAACACATATCAACAATTTTTCTGCTCTTCTTTTTCATAAATTTATCTGCTAATGATACCGTTCCATTCAGTAGCTTAGTATTTCAGAACACGCTTGAGCGTCAATCTTTTAACTTAAAACTTAATAATCACGACGCTTACCTACAAATGCTCTCTACGGTTAACTCCAATGTTAAAATAGAAGACATTAAGGATATTGAAGTAATATTACAGCGTATTTATAAGTATTTAGAACAAAAAAAAATTAGAGATAAAGAACCTTTAAAAGCTGCATTATTAGTACATCACACACTTCATAAAAAGCTATTCAAAACCTTCAAAACATACACGTATTTTGATGAGATTTTCTCTAATGGCAACTATAATTGTGCTACGGCAACAGCTGTTTTAGCACTTACATTTGACTATTTTGATATAGAATATTCTATTCAAGAACAGCGAAAACATGTCTTCATCATTGTGAAAAATGAGGTTAATGATATAATGGTAGAGTCTACAGACGAGAGAAACGGTGTCTACATTATGGATAAAAAAGAAATGCTACAACAGTGGTCTAACTTAAATTTAATCCAACTAAGCAGCACTGATTTGGCATCATATCAGTCGTTATTTAAAGTCTATACGCAGCAAGATTTATATCGTATTGATTATAAAAAACTAACCGCTAATCTGTATACTAATTCAGCTATTTTGATGAATAGAAATGAACGATATGAAGCGGCTGAACACATGATGATGAAGAGCCTTTACCTATATAATGACAGAGAAAAAAAATTCAGAACAGCTGTTAATATTAATCATTTGATGTTGAAAGTTGACATCAATAAACCAGAAACCTTACTACCTATTTTACATTTGATTACACACGAACAGTTTTCAGAAGTTGCTAAAAAAGAGTTGATCGGTTTGTTTGAATATGCTACTAAATACCTACTTTTAGAGCAGAAGGATCTTAAAACACATCAAGCATTATCGCTTTATATTAGTAGTCATTTAGACCTAAATTCTAATCAAAAACTACTTCAGCGAATGGATTACATCAACGATTATTATGCTCAATACTTAGTCCTTGCTAACTAGGATTAGAGTAAATTTAGTAATGTGTGAATTATGGAAATTATGTACAATGGGAACATATTGCAGCCGATGTGAGCTGTTACAATCAATGTAAAACTCAAATGCAACCTACTTTGCACGCAACGCAGACAACCTTTTTAATTACCAAAGTGGAACAGTTACCATTTATGATATAGGATAGTGCGTTTGGTGAAACGACCTATACTTTTCAGCTTTCCACGCTACCAATAGTTACTACTTTGAGTAGGAACAAATACTAATTTAGCCTCGATTTAACACCTTTTCAAACCCAAATTAATGACGCATATCGATACGAAAAAGGCGATGGTACACCAAATAACCATCACAAAAACAGTATAAAAGTAGTCTTAGGTTTTGTGGTAAATCCTCCTATTCCTACTTATTCTTTAAATATCGAATTGCCTCTTTTTCAAACTACCAAACCAGCAATGTATTTTCAAGCCTAGGCGTCGGTTAGAATTAATTAGAACAGATAAATCTTGTCGAGGCTATTTTGAAGAATGTGCTGCTTATTATGGATGGGAAGTACAAATTGGTCAAAAACCACTATCTGAAAAAGGTTTTATTCCTTAATATCCTCTAGGAATGAGTTATGCGGTCGATTTTAAACAATACAATCGCTTCCGCAAACTTTATGAACAACGATTCGGAAGACGATTTCCTGATTATTTTTGATAAAAAAAAAGACAGCCCTCGGATCTCTCACCTCCATTGAGGGCTGTGAAATTTTAGTCTACCTGTATTACATATACAGATATCTAACAAACAATCTATAATAACATCATCTAATTATTTTGGTTCTTTGAAAAATTCCGTGATTTTCGATAATTCTTATAAAAATCATGAAATAGTTACGAAGCGGGTAGCCTGCCCCGTAACTAGAATTTGGCTGAAATTTGTATCTAGTGCATTAAGACATAAATA
>CAZMEH010000731.1:0-10661 GCA_964564885.1 uncultured Saprospiraceae bacterium
CTGATTTCTGACAGCGCAGCGATCTCTCTTCTGATTTCTGACAGCGCAGCGATCTTTCTTCTGACTTCTGACAGCGCAGCGATCTCTCTTCTGACTTCTGACAGCGCAGCGATCTCTCTTCTGACTTCTAAACCCATAATATTACAATGAATATTGACAAAAAACTAAATTAATCTTTTCATTTTTTTAAAAAATGGGTAGCTAATCAAAAAAATTTATATTTTTAACGCTGTGAAAGATAATAACAACATACCAGAAGATAGCCAACAGGAAGAACCTAAGGTTGAAATGCCTCAGTCTGAGAAGGATAGAGTCTTTGAAAATGAGTTTTTACCTCAAATTGATGCGCTTTATAACTTTGCTTATCACCTTGTTTACAATGAGGACGACGCAAATGATTTGGTGCAAGAGACTTATATGAAGGCATATAGATTCATTGATAAGTACATTGAGGGAACTAATGCTAAGGCTTGGTTGTTTAAAATTTTGAAAAACGCATTTATAAACCAGTATCGTAAAAAGAGTAAGCAACCGACTAAGGTTGATTTTGAAGATATAGTAAGTTATCATGATGCAGAGGACGGAGGTCCAGTCAGTCATGTAGATTTACGACAGGAGATATTTCAGGGAATGATGGGTGATGAAATCACTATAGCCATAAATTCCTTACCCGTAGATTTCAAAACGGTAATTTTGTTGTGCGATATAGAAGGATTTACTTATGAAGAAATTTCAAAAATCGTTGATATACCAATTGGAACAGTGCGCTCAAGGCTGCACAGGGCTAGAAATATGCTCAAAGACCAGCTTCAAGGTTACGCCGAATCGCTTGGTTATAAAGATAAACGTGCTAAATAAGAATTAACATGGATAAAGTAGGAGGCAATAACGGGACATTAATGAATCGAGTCGCAATGTATCTCGATAATGAGTTGACAAAACAAGAAGAAAGGGATTTGCTTTTGGAAATTAAAACAAATCCTCAATTAATGGAGTTTTTTAATAAAGAAAAATCTTTCCGAGAATTTATACGCAACAAAGTGCAACGCCGTCAGGTCTCTCCCGCTCTAATTCAAAATATTAAAGAAAAAATTCAACTGCGAACTTCCTAGTACTTTAAATTAATTAAGAATTAAACATTACGAATTAGGAATAGCATATTTCTTATGCCCGATTAGTAAGTTTTATTTTTAAGTAAAAAATATATACCGTTATTTAATAACTGTCATAAAAGTACAGTTGCTAATATTACTCATCCGTTCATCTATATGTAATATAGGTGAACGGATTTATTTTTTATCTTTAAACCTATAAATAACAGAGAGGAGCGTGCAGAAAATAGAGATTCCAAAAGGAATTCTTTTAAAATTTCTATTGATTTTACGACACAAAAAATACTTCAAATGAAAAAATATACAGGAATCCTATTAATTCTATTGGCTATGACTACTTCTAGTTGTGGTTTATTGATACTATTTGTTGGAGCAGGAGCGGTAGCTACGACTAATGCTCGGGACAATCTTTCTAACTTTGATAAGTTACTTTTTAATATGCCTTATCAAGACACAGATGAAAAATATTCGGATAAATATGCGGAGCAAATGGAAGAAGATAGTGAGGTTTTAAGAACCTGGTATCATTATACAGTAGAAAAAACAGATCCTGCTTTTGTCCTCAAAAAGTATTATCCAGAGACTAAGCAAATCACCGATTTTTATACTTACACTACGGCAACTTTTACCAAAAAAGACGGAAAATGTGCTGAATGGTGGGACAATGGTAATAAAAAACTAGAAGGTCAATATGAAATGGGCGAACAGGCTGATGAATGGAGTTATTATGATGCAACAACAGGTTTGAAAAGTGCTGCTGGCTTTTATCGTAAAAACGTAAAGGAAGGTTCTTGGAAGTTCTTCAATACAACTTCTGGTAATATTATGATGCAAAATAACTACACCAATAATGATAAAAATGGACCTTTTATGGTTTTTGATGATAATGGAAGCATCGTTGGAAAAGGTCGATATTTTAATGGTGAATTGGATACAGTGAATTGGGAAATAGAGAATTTCGATGATTATGAATACTTATTAAAATACAATTTTCCTGATGTATCTTATCATGTAGATACGATGATAACATTCAAGATCTGTGCTGATTTGATGGCAGAAGATAGTAAGATAACTTGCATGGAGGAAAGTTTGTATGATGTTTTTGATAAATTAGAAGCGCCAGAGATTATAAGAAAAATGAGTATTGAAGGAAATATTCAGGTGAGTTTTACCATTTCCAAAACGGGTGAACTGAAAGATGTTGTAGTTGATAGAGGTTTATGCAAGGAATTGAAAGAGGTTTGTAAAACTGAATTAGCAAAAATTCCTTGGTTGCCAGCGGTTAAAGATGGAAAAGCTGTTGAGATGCGTTATTCTTATGAGCATTCTTATAGCCGCCCAGCTTATTATGAAGGGCAAGTAGAAGATGGAACTAGTATGTAAAGTGAGATAATACCAAATAAGACTGCTATATTTGGTATTAAGTGCCTAAAACAGATAGATAATACCAATTATAGGCAGCTTATTTGGTATTATCTATTCATTTAGCCTTCGGATAAGTCCAAGCCTCTGACCATTTTCATGTAAGAAAAGGAGAAAGATTGAAGCGATTTGAAACTTAATAAATTGACATCAGGTCTTAAAAGAGGATGTTTTCGTAAGTTGACTTTTGCAATACGTTGAATGCGTTGCTTGATAGCTACTTTATTAAATTTCGTTGTATTTGAATTATAATAACTATTCTCAAAACCTAATTTGGTGAAAAAGTCACTTTCTACAATTTCAAAATACAAGTGAAATAAATCCTTATCTGGCTGTGGTACCGCAAATTCAAACATACAATAACCTGCAATATAACCTGGAATAGCTAAGGCAATATTCGGATAATTATTATTTAAATACCATTCCATATTGGGCAATTCGCCATCAATGAAACTGGCAACTCTTTCATGATTGACAGGAGAAGTAATTCCAAAAGTAGCTATGGTATGATAAATTTCTTTAGTGAGTTCTTCTTTTGGGCGATTGTGAATATTCTTAAATTCTTCAATCAGTTGGTCACATTTTTCTTCAATGCTTTTATTATCACTCGCAAAATACTGTCGGTGAATACGTTCTAAACTTTCCATCATAAAACCTTCTGGCTTCATGAGATAATCTAGCTTGTAAGTCAAATCGAGCAAAAGGTAAGCAACACCAGCATCGAGTTCTTTTCTGTCGATTTCTTCCGAGCGACGCAAAACGGTTTCAATCCATTGATGAATATATTCGTACTTAGTATCTTTTTCTTGCGGCGTACCTTCTTCAATGTGCTGATTATCAATAGGAAGCAAAACATCAGCGTATTCATCAATCAATATATCATCTAACTTATCCGCATTAGTCGCCACTTCTTTTAGTGCATTATAAAGTTTATAAGGAGAAGCGTCAATCAAGTCTGTATCGAATCGCATTGAAATATCATTATTGGTATCCAAAGCAAAACGACTATAGCGAAGGCTGTAATTTCGTTCCATGAGCTGACGCATAAAGGCTAATTTCAAACCTTGCGTTTTAGCAACTTTAGCTTCTACCTCAATATGTTCGCCATCTGCTCGACCAATTATTTTTTTAGAACCTTGAATGATTTCAAACTTTAAAATACCTTCTTCTGACCATGTTCGCACGTTATTGCCTACATCATTTTTAAGAAACTCTAAAAACAAGGTTAACGAAACAATGTAGTTTTCTGTATCAAAAGCACTGATAGCAGCTTCCCATTGATCGTATTGAATATCCGATTTGTACGAATCGCTATAACGACCAAACGGAATATTGGGAATATTTAAAAGAGATTGTTTTTTTAAAAATCTATCAAAAAAGCTCATGTATTGTTTTTAAAATGTATTCGGTTCAACCTCCTTTAATTCCTCCAAAGGAGGAAAATACATTAACTTCTCCTCCTTTGGAGGAGTTAGAGGAGGTTAGATATTTTATTTTTTACTCCAAACTTCACGCTGAGGAAACGGAATTTCAATTTTATTTTTACGGAATACTTCATCCAAAGTAAAGCGTAAATCACTCTTTATATCTTCTATCCGCATCAAATCCTTACTCCAGAAATGCAGTTGAAAATCCAATGAAGAATCTCCAAAATCAGCAAATCGAACAAACGGACTAGGATAGCTTTCAATTTCTTCGTGCTTGTTCGCTACTTCTAGCAACAGACGTTTCACTAATGCCGTATCTGTACCGTAAGCAACACCGACTTTGATAATAAACTTAGTGATATCGTCCTTGTGTGACCAGTTGATAACCTTAGAAGTAACCAGTTTTGAATTTGGAACAAGAATCATAATATTATCACGGGATTTAATATGCGAAACCCGTAAACCTATGCGCTGAACAATACCAATTGTTCCATCAATATCAAGTGTATCGCCTACTTCTACGGTTCTTTCAACCAGTAATAATAATCCTGAAACTAAGTCATTGAAAGTATGTTGTAAACCCAAACCGAAACCAACCATCAAGGCAGCAGCACCGCCCCAGATAATCGAAAGGTCAAAACCAAGTGCTTCAATAGAAGCTATAATTGCAGAAGTAAATACAACATATTTTATAACTTGAAGAATGGCATATTGAGCGCCAACATCTACTTTATCTCTTTCAAAATACGAATCTAGAATCTGTTTGAGTATCCAAAGCAATATTCGTACAAATAGGAAAATCAGAAAGACATAGATAATATTACCAAGCGTAAAATCGTGTTTTTCATTAAAGGAAAAGAGCCTGTAATTCATTAGCTCATCTAGCGGAATACCTAAACTTCGGAAACCCATTAAAACCGCAAAACCACTGATAACATAAGTAAAGAAACGGCTAACTATTTCTTTATTCTTGGTCGAAACCTTAAAGTTTTCATAGATTTCGGTCATCGCCTGATTGATTGCCCAACGCAATAAACCGATAGCTAAGACAATTGCACCTAAAAGAGCAATATTCAAAACAGTGACTTGATAACCTGCAAATTCAAATAACACTTTTTGCAGTAACTCATTAAAAAATTCCATGAAAAATTATTTATTTAGAAGAGAGAACATAGAAAAGGGAGCAGAGACTCTTGATTCATTGAAAATCAAATAGTTTAATACAAATTAAAATTGATTAAAAACTTATTTGATGACTTTCCAGAATAATTTTTAGAGAACTAAATTTTTTTGCTACAAAGAAATTTAATTTTAGAGAAAACAGATTTAAATATTTCTGTTTTCTCATCCCTGCTCTCTCTTCTTCAAAAACAACAATTATTTCATAAATATAAGCAACTTCTTAATAATCCATTCATTAGTTTTACAAACGCTATATTCTATTTCACTATTTTTACCGTTCAAATAATAAAGCGACATTATTCGACTTTTTTATTATATAATAAAGACTATTAAATAGATTTACATATTTGATTACAAAACATTTGCAATCAAATCCCGATAGTTATCGGGACGTAAATTTAAAATACTGCCTGCCAAGGTACGACAGGTAGGCGTAAATGTACTTAGATGAACATATTGATATTAGGAAGCGGAGGAAGAGAAAGTAGTTTTGCTTGGAAAATGAAACAATCACCTTTGTGTGATAATCTTTTTATTGCGCCAGGAAACGCAGGAACAGGAGAAGTTGGTCAAAATTTAGCAGTTAATCCGATGGATTTTGAAGCGGTTAAAAATGCAATTATTGACCAAAAGATAGAATTAGTTGTTGTTGGCCCAGAAGCACCGCTTGTTGAAGGTATTTATGATTTTATTAAAAATGATGATGCGATAAAAAATACTTTAGTAATCGGCCCTTCAAAAGCTGCGGCAATTTTGGAAGGAAGTAAGGCATTTGCTAAGGAGTTTATGGCAGAATTTAATATTCCAACGGCTGCTTACCAAGAGTTTACAAAAGAAACATTAGCCGAAGGATTGGCTTATATCGAAACTCAAACGCCGCCTATCGTATTGAAAGCGGATGGATTGGCAGCAGGAAAAGGCGTTTTGATTATAGATAATCACGATGAAGCCAAAACGGCTTTAACCAAAATGTTGAACGGTCAATTTGGTGATGCGAGCGCAACGGTTGTGATTGAGGCGTTTTTAGCTGGAATTGAGTTCTCTGTATTCACGTTGACGGATGGAAAATCCTATAAGACTTTTCCAGTTGCCAAAGATTACAAAAGAATTGGCGAAGGTGATACAGGTTTGAATACTGGCGGAATGGGTGCCGTTTCTCCTGTGCCGTTTGTTGATGCGGAGATGATGCAAAAAGTGGATGAACGCATTATTCAACCAACTATCAAAGGAATTCAAAGCCGAGAGATGATTTATGAAGGTTTTGTTTTTTACGGTTTGATTAGCGTAAAAGGCGAGCCATTTGTAATAGAATATAATTGCAGAATGGGTGATCCAGAAACGGAAGTCGTTTTGCCAAGATTAAAAAATGACTTGGTAGAATTGATGGTTGATACTGCAAAAGGTGACTTAGATAAGCATATTATCGAGATGGACGAGCGATTTGCAACAGCTGTTTTCTTAGTATCTGGCGGTTATCCAGAGAAATACGAGAAAGGAAAGGTCATGACTCATCTTGATAAAACAGAAGATACACTTGTTTTTCATGCTGGAACGAAATCAGAAAATGGTCAAATCTTAACGAATGGCGGACGAGTAATTGCATTTACGGCTTTAGCGAATACAATGGACGAAGCATTAGCTATTTCTAATAAAAATGCAGGAATCGTTGATTTTGAAGGTAAAAATTATAGAACAGATATTGGTTTTGATTTGAAATAGATTTACCGAAAAATTAGGTATCGGACATCTCCGAAGGTATCCGATACCTAGACTTATACGAAAAACCCAACATTGTGAAAACAACCAAAAAAATCCAAGAATTAGGAACTGATTTTCTAAATTTATTCTTTCCTGAACTATGTTTAGCTTGTCGTGAGGAGTCGGTGAATGAAACAATTATTTGTTCGTCTTGTGAATTGAAATTACCAGAAACGAATTTTCATCTACAACAAGAAAACCTAGTTGCAGAACGATTCTGGGGCAGAGTTTCAGTTGAATATGCGACAGCGATGTATTTTTTCTCAAAGAATACGGTTTCTCAAAAGCTCATTTATCAGCTCAAATATGCTAGCAAGCCACAAGTTGGCGTTGTGCTAGGCGAGCATTACGGTATACAATTGAAAAATTCAATTTATAATGAAGTAGATTGTATCATTCCAATTCCGTTGCATCCTGCTAGACAATACAAACGAGGTTATAACCAAAGTTCTAAAATTGCTCAAGGTTTGTCTACTTCCATGAATAAACCTTGGTATGACGATGCCGTTATTCGAACAATGAATACAACAACACAAACCCAGAAATCTAAAGCAGACCGTTTTGAAAATGTAAAAAATGCCTTTGAAGTGTCAAAACCCAATTTGCTAAAAGGAAAACATATCTTGCTTGTCGATGATGTAATCACAACAGGCGCAACCTTAGAAGCTTGTGCATTAAAGATTTTAGAAGTAGAAAATGTAAAAATCAGTATTGTCGCTTTAGGAATGGCAGGTAATTTAGTTTAAGTTCAGAATTTTAATAACCTCACTAATTTTTTACTTTTACTGAGAATAAACAAACTGAAATTAACAATATGATACATATAATAGATTTAAAGTTTCAGAAGCAGAAAGAAGCAATTGCTTCCTTTTTAATGGATACAGGTGATGGTTTGGCATTAGTTGAAACGGGTCCTCATTCTCGATTTCATACATTGAAAGCTGGAATCGAAGAGGCTGGATACAAAGTGGAAGACGTGAAACATGTCTTTATTACACATATTCACCTTGATCATGCGGGTGCTTGCTGGGCATTTGCAGAATTAGGTGCTACAATCTATTTGCATCCTTTTGGCTTCCGTCATATGGCGAATCCAGAAAAATTGATGAGCTCTGCCAAGCGCATTTATCAAGATAGGATGGATGAACTTTGGGGCGAAATGCGTCCGATTCCAGAAAGTCAATTGCGTACAGTGGCTCATGAAGAAGTGATAACAGTCGGTAACTTATCCTTCAAATCTTGGCATACGCCAGGTCATGCAGTACATCATATTGCTTGGCAATTGGATGATGTTTTATTCGCAGGAGATGTTGCAGGTGTTCGTATTAATAAAGGAATTGTGATGGCGCCTTGCCCTCCGCCAGATATTAATATTGAAGATTGGATAAACTCTATTGAGTTGGTGAGAAGTCTAAAATGTAAAAAACTGTACATCACGCATTACGGTGAAATTGAAGATATTGAAAACCATTTATCTGAATTAGAGCGATTATTACACGATTGGGCTAGTTTTATAAAGCCACACTATTTAGCAGGTAAAAAACCAAAAGAAGTTATTCCAGAATTTCAAGCTTATGTGAAAAAGCAAATCCTCGACCATGGAATGTCAGAGGAAGAAGTAGGTCAATATGAAGCGGCAAATCCTGCATGGATGAGCGTAGCAGGCTTGATGCGCTACTGGCACAAAAAATTGAATGCGTAGTTGTTACAACCTTGAACTATCAACCTTTAATAGTTTGTAATATTTGTGTCAAATAAAAAATATTGTTGGTAGTTAGATGTTTATACATTATAAATATTTATATTTTATTTAGTTAATTGCATATGTAGTTCTTAAATAATATTAAATACGTAAAATTTGGCATAACTATTGTCATGTCTATGTATCAGAATAGCTTCCTTTATATATTATAAAGAAGACAAATTTTGTTTAAGAAATATGATCTGAAATCAGACCAAAAGAAATGAAAGAAGGTGTTCTCATAGTGTGGCTGCCCTTACGACCAAATGTGGATTGTAGGGCAGTTTTTTATTTTAGAAAGAGTTTCAAAGTGGTTTTTTTATCCAAAATTTAAATAATTATTACTAATCTTATTTTCCTTCCTTTCAACACGAGAAGTGTTCTGGTAACAAATATCTTAAATAAACATATCCTTTCAAGTAGTTTTATTATTTTTAAAGTCAATGAACTTGTTCAAGAACTTTAAAATTTAAACAGTCTCTTCGGCTGAAACAATAACTACATGCAAGAATTCAGCAAAGACATTTGTAATAACTGCCAATTGCCTATTCAGGAAACGGATAAGTATTGCCATGCTTGTGGTCAAAAAAATATTTCTGGAAAAGTAACGGTTCGTGGCTTACTGAATGAATTTTTTGATAACTATTTGAATTTAAATGCAAAACTACCTAGAACGTTGTTTGCTTTGTTCTTTAAGCCAGGTAAATTGACGCAAGAGTATTTTGTAGGCAAACATCAATCTTACCTTCGACCTATTCGACTGTTTGGTGTTTCGACTATTTTGTTTTTGGCACTCTTGGCTTTTCAGATGTCGAAGCAGCATTTCAATGAAGATATTAATGAAATACAAAAGAATATCTTAGCAGAAGAAAATAAAAGAGCACTATTGACTAAAATAGATTCTTCTTTTGATTTCGCTATATCTCAAACATCCGACCTTAATATAGAATCCGTAATAGATAGCACATTACAACCATTCCGAGATATGGTTTTTCATGAAGGACGTGATACTGATTTTGATACTATTCCTGTTTCTTTATTTCATATTAGAATCACTAATAGTGGCACTGTAAATATTAAAAAAGAAGATTTCTTTACAATGTCAGGTAAGGATTTGGTGGAAAAATATGAAGTGACTGATTTTTGGCAACGATTGACGGTTATGCAAACCGTTAAAGTAGCGCAGGAAACCGACGGATTTAGTCGTTATATCATTGGTTTAGTGCCATGGATGTTGTTTTTGATGATTCCATTTTTTGCAATGATTTTGAAGTTGGTTTACATTCGACGCAAACAATTTTATGTCGAGCATTTGGTCTTTGCATTTCATGGACATGCTTTTATATTTATATTCTTACTCCTCTTTGTAGTTCCGTTCCAAATATTGAATAGTGTTTATGATAATCCATTAATTGACTCTGTTGGTGGAAAAGTACAAATGGCTTGTATGATTGGAATTTCCATTTATCTATTTGTAGCCATGAAACGCTTCTATGGTCAATCTACTAGAAAGACTTTATTAAAGTTTTTCATTTTATTTTTCACTTATATATTCATATTTGTAGCTTTCTCGGCACTTTTTATATTAGCAAGTTTGTTATTGTTTTAAGGCGAACAAAAAAAGCCGAATCAAAAGTAGATATTTGCAGTCCATCAAAAGTCTTTATCAATTTTTGTTGATAAAGACTAAAACTAAAGACTGTTGAAAAATTTACGTTCCATCTTATTATTATTCGGTGCAAATACCGTTTCTAGTATCGCTCAAGGGATTAGCATGTTGGCAATTCCTTGGTATTTTGTACAACTTGGCGAAACTCAATTATTAGTACAAATTTATTTAGTAATTACTTTAATTACTTTATTCTGGGGCCCATTTTGTGGAATAATTGTTGATAAATATAATCGAAAGCATATCTTTTTGATTTTAGTCGGCACAGTTGGTTCGTTCATTGCAGCGATTGCAGCTTATGGTTTTTACAACGGCGGACTGAGTTGGCATTTTGCCGCAATAGCCTTTGC
>CAZMEH010000732.1:0-3163 GCA_964564885.1 uncultured Saprospiraceae bacterium
GACAAATTGAAACAGAAATCGCCATTCTTAAAGATACAACCGACACCAACGAAGAAATTGTAATAGAAGAAACACCTCAAGATGTAGTTGATGAAAAGCCTATCGAAGAAACAATTGCCATTAATGAGAATGAAATTGACAATAGAAGCGTCATTGATAAACTCAAATCTAAAGTTCCAGATGTGATTGCGGAAAGCCTTGAAGGTAAAACCGAAGAAGAGACGATCGATATACTTTTTGATTATTTGACAAAGAGAAAAGCAGAACTTCCAAAAGATCCAATCACCGCAGAATTTCTAAAAAATCGCAGTCAGAAAGTCGAAAAATTCATTGAAGAACATAGCTATATGCCACATCCAGAAGTTGGCAAAATGCTTGACCGACAGAAAATTTCAGAAAATACGCTCGTCGTCATGGATTGGACGGGTAGTATGTATGGTTTTGGTGGCGAGGTGATGAAATGGCATTTATTGAATTTTAAAAAATCGGGTATTCAGAGTTTTGTCTTGTTCAACGATGGCGACAAGAAAGAAACTTATTTGAAGCAAATAGGAACAACAGGCGGTATTTATATGCGTGAAGCAAAAAGCATTGATGCGCTATTGGATTTGTTTGAATTGGTCATGGCTCGTGGTCAAGGCGGTGATAGGAAGGAAAATGATGTGGAAGCGATTTTGGAAGGTTTGAAAGCATATCCAAATACGAAAGAAGTGATTTTGATTGCGGATAATCGTTCTTGTGTGCGTGATATTGAGTTGGCAAAACAAATTGGCGTGCCAGTGAAAATCATCCTTTGTGGTTATTCTGATTTGATGGGCGCAAGTCCGCATTATGTTGAAATAGCTGCTCGAACGAAAGGTTCTATTCATACCGCAAAGCAAGATATTAATAAATTAAATATTGAATTGATTGCTGAAAAAGAAGATTTAGAACTAACAATAGATGAGAAAACAGTCATTACCATTCGTTCAAATTGCTTTGTAGATTATACAAAAACGAAGACCTATTTTACTAAAAGAAGAACCGATTCAGAGCCAGAATATATGCGCAAAGTCTATTATTCAATGCGCAAAGCGATGGAAAAACCAGATAGTGTTTATCGTTTGACATTGGCAACGAGCAATTTAGAGGAGATTCCAAATGGTGTTAATAAATTAGATAATCTACATCATGCAGATTTTAGTTACAATAAATTAAAGAAGGTTTCAGCAGAAGTATATGAACGCCAAAAATTGGAAAGTTTAGATTTAAAAAAGAACGAGCTAAGGACCATTCCTAAGAAATTATACTTATTAGAAGATTTAGTGAAACTAGATTTAAGCTATAACCAAATCAAAAAATTACCAAAAGGAATTAACTTGTATCCAGTTTTGCAGGAATTATATTTGAATAATAATGAACTGAAAAACCTCAAGGACGATATTGCAAGATTGAAACGGATTCGGATTGTAGATATTAGTCACAATCAGATTGTGAACTTGCCAGAAATATTCTCAGGTTGGCGCAGAGTAGAAAAAGTGGTGATGTCTTATAATCAAATAGAACGTTTACCATTGAGTTTGAAAAACTGTAAACGAATGACTTATTTTGATGCGTCGTATAATCAATTATCTGTTTCTCCTATTGCGGTCGTTGGAATGCGTCATTTGAATTACTTAGATTTGAGCCACAATAAATTGACTAAAGTTCCATCGGGTATTGGAAATTTGAAAGAAGTCACTAAGATTAATTTAAGTTATAATCAAATAGAAGTGCTGAATCGTCGATTTGGTTCTGCGACTAAATTAGTCGAATTAGACTTGAGTCATAATCAAATTACTAAATTACCAGAGTCTTTTTGGCAACTTCGACAATTGCGTTATATCAATTTAGAAGGCAATCCCATTAGCGATAAGGAGAAAGCGAATATTAAAAAAATGTTATCTAAAGCGGTGATTATTTTTTAAAAAAATAGAAATAGCTTTACAACAAATAGTGAAATTTTAAATAGGGTTTTTACAATTTTATTTTTATTATAAGTTGTAATTTTTACACGTCCTTCATAGGAAAATCAACCTTGTTTTACTATTAATCGAGTAGGTAAACACGTTTGCAATATGGAAAAAGTAAGAATTATTTATAGTAAATTAAAAAAAATTATAAAAATTGATTAAATTGATTTTGCTGAGCAAGTATTACGTAGTGAATCGGAGGTAGAAATGTTGATGTAGGCGGTCTTGCAGGAAGCATTTTCTAAAAGTATAAAAAAATATACATGAATTATAAAAACTTAACTAAGAAATCAGAAGATTTAAAAAGGCGTTGGCTAGAAGATATTTGCAAAGAATACCCATCGCATACTTTAACCTATGTTCCGATGCTAACCGATAAAAAAGCTGGAAAAGCGGCAGTTGTAGCTAAGGAGCAAAGAGAAGAAATAGTAGAGAGTTTTCTTACTGATATGTCTGAGCGAGTGACGAATAAGGTGAAAGTTTATGGGCAAAGTAATATCTATAAGAAAGATCCTCTTGAACAAATGGATTACTTTAGGTATATGTTGGAAGAGCATAAACTAGATGCAGGAGAGAAAGAAATTTTCTTTATTGATCCAGATAGTGGGTTTTATGAAGATGGAATTGTAAGTAGAGTTGGCGAAACGGATGACAAGAAACATATTTCGATGCCACATATAAAATTACTTCTATTTAATATTGAAAATCCACCTATTATTGTGTGCTATCAATACAATAATAGACCTAAACAGACGGCTAGAATAGAGGCTGGAATTAAAGTATCTATCGAAGGTTTAGGCATTAGCTTTAATTGCACTTCTTATGTATCGTCAGCAAGTTATAGACAAGCAAAGTTTTTCATTTTTAAGTATAATCCATCAGCACTGTAAAGTGCGCTTGTTACTTGCCAAATTTAAAAGAAAATAATACGATTGAATAGCGACACCAAATTGAATGTTACTATTTTGTTATTCTAAAAATAAAAAACCTTGCAGTTTAATTACTGCAAGGTTTTTTAGTATTTGTTGTTGTCTAGTCCTGAAATAAGGTTACAAAAAAAAGCAATACGTGAATTTTTCTGACAAGGCTTGATCGAATAAAGTTTTATCCAAATACTTAAATCATCAGGTGTCTAAAATTTGTTGATTTTTAAGGAAGGAATACAAACGCAA
>CAZMEH010000733.1:0-5481 GCA_964564885.1 uncultured Saprospiraceae bacterium
GTCGCATTTTTTATTTTTTAAAAGTTGAATATTCTACAAATTTAAAGAAGTTCAGCTTATAAATAGCTTAAATACTACTTCATTCCCAACCTGATTGTGAATCTCCAAAGTATTAGCGCACAAACACTAGCTGCAATCATTGTCTATATTCTGTGTCAAGGACGAAATGAAGTAATCGTTATTGTTTTGAAAGAAGGAGTTAGGATGACCTAAAACACAAAAAGGTCGAATGCCTTAGAGACATTCGACCTTTTATATATGGAACTTGTTTAATGTTCCTTATTACTATCAACAATATCGTCAGTATCTGAAATGCTATTACTGTTTTCTTCAATATTTTCAATTGAATCTTCATCAATAAGAATAGTAGAATCCGTATTTGTCAATTCATCATTTTGAGCAACAACTGGTTTGTCGTCCTTAAAATAACGTCCTTGAAATAGGATAATCATGAAAACTCCAACCGTAATAGAAGAGTCTGCAATATTGAAAACAGGTCTAAAGAACTGGAAATAATCGCCACCTTTCCATGGCACCCATTCAGGATAAAAACCTTCCATCAGCGGAAAGTACAACATATCGACTACTCGACCATACAAGAACCCAGCATAACCGCCACCTTCTGGAAACGCCGTTGCAACGGAAGTATGCACACTTTCGGAGAAGATTAAACCATAAAAAGCACTATCGAGAATATTTCCAACCGCACCAGCAAGAATCAGCGAAATGCTAATAATTAAGCCTTTGTGCGCTTTCTCATCAATCAATAGTTTGATATAATAGATCATAAAGCCGACCGCTATAATACGGAAAACGCTCAATGCTAACTTTCCATAGCTACCGCCTAGCTCCAACCCAAACGCCATTCCTGGATTTTCGGTAAAGTGTAACCTGAACCATTCAAAACCTAAAACGTGAATTTCTTGACCGTAAACCATTGTCATTTTGACCCAAATCTTTGACGACTGATCCAATAACAAAACGAAGAAAACGATTAATATGACTAAATGAGATGTTTTTAATTTCACAATAGTAATTTATGTGCTATTTAGAGTAGAGAATAGAGAACAAAGAACAGAGACCTTGCAATTAAGTAGCAATATTAAATCTCTGTTCTCCCTTCTCTGTTCTTTATTCTTCAAAAAAAATTATTCTAAAACGCTGCAAAATAAGAAATTAATCAGAGTTTTAGGTATCGGATGCCTTAAAAGCATCCGATACCTAAGCTTACAATCTTATCCTAAAATCTTATCACAAACAAATGCATATTCAAACGCAATTTCTTTGATGCGCTCATAACGACCAGATGCACCGCCATGTCCTGCGCCCATGTTTGTTTTTAATATTAATGTATTCCTATCTGTTTTGCATGCACGAAGTTTTGCACACCATTTTGCAGGTTCCCAATATTGAACCCTCGGGTCATTCAAACCTGCGGTAATCAATATGTTTGGATAATCCTTTGATTTTACATTATCATATGGTGAATAAGACAGCATATAATCAAAGTAAGTTTTATCATTTGGATTGCCCCATTCTTCATATTCTACAACGGTTAACGGAATAGTTTCGTCCAACATTGTATTAATAACATCAACAAAAGGAACGTCAGCGACTACGACTTTGAATAAGTCTGGACGCAAATTAAGACACGCACCCATCAGTAAACCACCAGCACTTCCACCTGAAATTGCTATTTTTTCGCTATTCGTATATTTTGCTTCAATCATTGCTTCTGCGCAAGAAATGAAATCCGTAAATGTATTTTTCTTATTTAAGAATTTTCCATCTTCATACCATTTTCTACCCATTTCGCTACCGCCACGAATGTGCGCCATAGCAAAAATGAAACCTCTGTCCATCAAACTCAAACGAACGGTTGAGAAATAAGGCTCCATATTAGAACCATATGAACCATAACCATATAAATAACATGGATTTTCGCCATTCAGCTCGATTCCTTTTTTATACGCTATCGAAATTGGAACTTTTGTACCATCAGCAGCTGTGGCAAAAACACGTTCTGTACCGTAATTTTCTTTATTATAACCACCTTGAACTTCGTAAACCTTCTTTTCGTCAAACTCACGAGTATCCAAATTGTAGTCATAAACCGTTCTAGGCGTAATCATAGACGAATAAGTCATCCGAATACTCGTACTTTTAAAATCTGGATTGCTGCTGCCAGAATAAGTATAAACAGGTTCGGGAAACGTTATGTCGTGGTTTTCATTCGTAGTTAGATTGATAACCTTGATTTGCTTTAAACCATCTTTACGGTGATAAACCACTAGGTTATTTTCAAACGCTTCAACAGCACTAATCAAAACCTTATCATCATGTGAAATGTATTCTTTCCAATTCTCACGACTTGTATTAGTAACATCAGTTACCATAATTTTAAAATTCAAAGCATCCGCATTTGTTACGATGTAGAATTTTCCTTTATGATGTGTAATGTCATATTCTTCACCTTGTTGGCGTGTTGCAAATATTTTGAAATCACCGTTTGGAGTATTGGCATCCAAAAAATGAGCTTCAGAAGTAATTTTACTACCTAAATTCAAATAAACATAAGCATCATCTTTCGACTTAGAAGTGCCCAGAAAATAACGTTCATCATCTTCTTGATAAATCAATGTGCTACCAGCTTCATTCATCTTGTGACGCTGCAACTGATGCGGACGATGTGCTTTGTCAAGCATGGTATAAAAGACCGTTGCGTTATCATTTGCCCAAACTACAGAACCGCCAGTTTTAAGAATAACATCTGCTGAAACTTCTCCTGTTTCTAAATTTTTAAAGAAAATATCATAATATTCTGAACCATCAGAATCTACGCTATAAGCCAGCATGTTATGATTTGGACTTATTTTAAAAGCACCTAAACCAAAATATTTCTTACCCTCGGCCTCTAGGTTTCCATCCAATAAAATTTCCTCTTTGGCTTCTAAATTCCCTTTTTTACGGCAGTAAATAGGATAATTTTTGCCTTTTTCTGTTTTAGAGTAGTAATAATAATCGCCATTTTTGACAGGAACAGAAAGATCTGTTTCATTCATTCGAGCCACTATTTCATCATATAACTCCTTTTGGAAATCATTGGTATGAGCCGTCATGCTCTCTTTGTAAGTGTTTTCAGCTTCTAAATAAGCAATCACTTCTGGCTTCTCTTTTCCCCTTAACCAAAAATAATTATCGTTCAAATCCATTCCGTGAATAGCCGTGATGTGTTCTTCTATTTTAGCCTTTGGAGGCATTATATTTTTTAACATATATTTTTTCGTTGATTGTTTTTGTATTACAGTTAGTTTAGAAACAGTTTAAAACGGTTAAGTGTTGACTTTAATTTTTAAATCATATTTCGTAGACATACAGTCTTCAAAGATAGGATAAAAACCAAAGTATCAACGTACCGATAGCTAACGTGTATTGCCTGTTTGCACAAGTATTTACGGCTAGTGTTGGCTTGAACTAATAATTCATAATAGTTAATACTAAAATTAAAATGGTTCTTTGACAATTAAACTTGGTTTATTAGCGAACTAGTAATATTTTTGGAATTCAACAAATCAGAACATTATGTCCAAAAAATGGGAAAAGCGAACGGCTGATGAAACCATCGTCGAGCATTTACAAGAGGTTTTGCAGATTGATAAAATATTTTGTGAATTGCTGGCACAGCGAGGTATTTCAACTTTTGAGGAAGCCAAACGCTTTTTTCGTCCTGCTGTCGAACATATGCACGACCCATTTTTGATGAAAGATATGGACAAAGCCGTTACTCGCCTTCGTCATGCGATTGATAATAATGAGAAAATTCTACTCTACGGTGATTATGATGTGGACGGAACGACTTCCGTTGCGATGATGTATTCCTTCCTTAAAAATCATCATTCCAACCTTCAATATTACATTCCAGATAGATACAACGAAGGTTATGGCGTTTCTTACGAGGGCATTGAGTTTGCTAAAAACGAAGAAATTACTTTAATCATTGCGATGGATTGCGGAATAAAAGCCATTGATAAAGTCGCAAAAGCAAATGAATATGGCATTGATTTTATCATCTGTGATCATCATTTGCCAGCCAGCGAATTACCAAAAGCTATTGCAGTACTCGACCCGAAACGCTCTGATTGCAATTATCCGTACAAAGAGTTAAGCGGTTGCGGAGTAGCGTTTAAATTGGTTCAAGGATATGTTCAAGAAATGGGATTGGAACAAGCGGAATTGAATCCATTATTAGACTTAGTTGCCGTGAGTATTGCTTGCGATATTGTGCCGATGACTGGTGAAAATCGTGTTTTAGCGCATTTCGGTTTGAAGGTTTTAAATAGAAAACCTCGTGTTGGACTTCGCTCATTAATACACGTTTTGGGTAAAGAATACCCGTTTTCTATTAGCGATATTGTATTTGGAATTGGCCCTTCGATAAATGCCGCAGGAAGATTGTCTGATGCAAAATTGGCGGTGCAATTATTATTGGCTACCGAAAAAAGAGTTGCGGTACAGTTAGCTTTAGAGCTTAAAAACAAGAACGATAAGCGTAGAGAAATTGAGCAAGGAATCTCAGAAGAGGCGAAGTATCAATTTACGATGCAACCAAACTGGGAAAACCAAAAAAGTATTGTTGTTTTTCATAAGGATTGGCACAAAGGCGTTGTCGGAATTGTAGCGGCTAGAATGTCAGAATATTTCCAAAAACCGTCGATTGTCTTAACGGCTGCTAATGATAAAATCGTTGGTTCTGCTCGAACGGTCGCTAATTTTGATGTGCATGAAGCTATTTTAAATTGTGAAAAACACCTTGTCAATTTTGGTGGACATCGACACGCAGCAGGTTTGACCTTGACGGCTGAAACATTGGAACAATTCAGAATTGATTTTGAAAAAACGGTTTCGGAAACCATCACCGAAAAGGATTTGACGCCGATTCAATATATTGATGCGGAAATAGAATTTAATCGAATTACCAATAAATTTCAACGGATTTTAAAACAGTTTGCGCCTTTTGGGCCAAGGAATAGACGACCTGTTTTTGCGACTTATGGCGTAAAAGACACGGGACAATCTAAGGTTTTAAAGAAAACGCACTTGCGCTTTTCAGTGCAGCAAGAAGACCGAAAACATGACGGAATTGGTTTTGGAATGGGTTATTTGGGCGAAGCCATCAAAGGGCAACCTTTTGATATTTGTTATGTGCTAGATGAAAATACTTGGCGTGGAAAACGTCGTTTGCAGCTTCGTATGAAAGATGTGAAAGTGTGAAAATTATACAAAAGTAGGCGTCAGACATTTTTGAAATCTACCGTATGAACACAAATATCAAGTAAAAAAAGATGAAATATAAAATGGCTTTATTTCGTTTAAAACCACGTTTACTAAACTTCAAAAGTTTAGTAAACGTTTACGTAAAAATGTCTAGCTATTAGTTTTTCGCTTCGGTTATGCCGCTTCTACTATCGCTATTTCTGCTGC
>CAZMEH010000734.1:0-10370 GCA_964564885.1 uncultured Saprospiraceae bacterium
CGTAGGCGGAATTTGACGGCTTTTTGCTTCTTTTTAGCTGGAACTATACTCACGAGGCTTGACCGAGTAAAAAGATGACGCTAACTCTGCGCAATATGAGTTCTCTAAATTATACTTTGCGTAACATCAGTTATTAAAAAAGTCCTCAATGAATGCTTGACGAATTCATTGAGGACTTTTTGAACTTAGGTTCTTTAGACTACCTCAACACATTACTCTCTTTAGAAAACTGCTTAATACTAAACAGCACGCCAATTGCAGCAATCGCAATTAGAGAAATAAAGACAACAGCCAACAATCCATAATCAATCGTTCCAGCAATAATTTCTTTACTCGCCAGCGCAACATTCAAAACAGGAATCATTGCCGTTCCAAAATTCAACTGAACGCCAGGCATCATTCCAATTGCCAAGGGCATAATAACGAGAATTAATCCAGGTTGAATCATGCTTTGCGCTTCTTTGAAAGACTTCGCGTAAATCGCTATTGGAATCATTGCGCCGCCAAAGAAAATGGTCAAAGGAATCAACATTCCAATAATCAATAGGACAGGAGTAGGTTGTAAAATACGATTGACAATATTTACAAAAACTTCTTCTGCATCAGGATTCAATTTCATGGCGATATATAAACCAACAATTGCCATCAATCCAGAAATGACACCCGAAACAACCACAACGCCCATTTTGCCTAACAAAATCTGTAAACGACTAGCAGGAACAGTCAATAAGGTTTCAATAGTATTGCGTTCTTTTTCACCAGTGAATAGATCAATTGTCGGATACATTGCGCCCATCATACAGAACAAAACAAAGATATAAGGTAAAAATCCGCCAATTAGCTTACCAATACTTTCCTCCTCTGTATAGACATTTAGCTTCTCGATTTCGATAGGATTAATCACCTGATCCATGAGTTGCAATGCTTCTAATCTATCTTTTAATAAATTGCCTTCATACTGTTCAATCGTTCCTTCGATACGCTGTTTTATCTCTTGCGCATCCGTTGCATTGAAATAATAAACGATTTTAGCCGTACGATTTTCTTTGATGGCAGCGTCAAAGGTTGTCGCCAAAACAATGGCAGCGTCAAGGCTATCACCTTTTACTAATTCCTTTAAGTCAGCTTCTTTTATTCCTTCGATTAGCTTAATATCAGTAGTAAAACGCACCACTTTTTTAAATTCTTCGCCATTACCATTATCAATAAAACCAACTTTGAGTTCCTTATTCATCGCTTCTTCGCTTTGCGAAGCTTGAAAACTCATCGAAACAGATAATATACTTGGAACAAGCAGTAAAGGAAAAACGAGCATCGCCATTAGCGTTCGTTTGTCTCTTAAAACTTCTTTTAATTCTTTTAAAAATATAATTAATGTATAATTCATTTTTTTAAATTGACAATGAACAATTGACAATTGACAACGGAAGAAACGTTGATTATCATCATTGTGAATTGGTTAGTTTGGAAATACTTTAATTTAAAACAGCATAAACAATCATTGTCAATTATCCATTGTCAATTCTCATTAGTCCAACTTGTCCCGAAACCTCGGGATTGTTTTTAACGATGCTAATAAATGCTTCGGTCAATGATTTTCCTACAATTTCAGTCCTAAAGTTTTCCATTGTATCAGAATACAATAACTTCCCTTTATGAATAATCGCTAAATCATCGCACAACAAATCCACTTCACTCATGATATGAGAAGAGAAAATCACAGTCTTTCCTTGATTTTTGCAATCACGAATCAATTCAATAATATTTTCTGCTGTAATGACATCCAAACCAGAAGTTGGCTCATCAAAAACAACCACTTGCGGATCGTGAATCATCGTTCGAGTAATCGACACTTTTTGCTTCATCCCTGTGGACAATTGCCCAACTCGCTTATTTGCAAAGTCATTCATATCCAATAATCCAAACAAACGTTCTTTTCTTTCTTTATAATCAGATTTGCTCACTCCGTGTAAGTCAGCAAAATATTTAATCACCTCATTTACAGTTAATCGCTGATACAATCCTGTGCTACCCGTTAAGAAACCGATACTTTTACGAACTTCTTGAGGTGAGTTGACGGTATCAAAACCATTGACATTGATAGTGCCCTTAGTTGGTTTTAAGATAGTAGAAATCATTCTTAGCGTAGTTGTTTTTCCTGCGCCATTGGGGCCAAGAAGAGAAAAAACACGTCCAGGTTGGCAACTAAGCGTGATATTATCAACAGCCCGAACTGTACTTTCTGTTGTATTCCATTCTTTTCGTTGTCGTTTGGAGAGCTTGTATTCTTTGACCAGGTTTGTTATTGCTATCATTTTAGTAGTTGTTTGTTATTCGTAAAGTAGTTGATTGGTTATTTGTGGTCTAATAAATATATTTACGCTTTTTTTGATAAACGCAATACATTTCTATAATAAGTACAGACTTAAAGTACAGATAACTAATTGAAAATTCACCTATTTGACGTTAAAGCTAAAGGATTTATTACAAAAACTAATAATATTTATATTTTTTCAATATGGAAATAGTTTAAAATTCCATGACCGCTTAGCATGCTAAAAATTAGCTTCGCCGCTATTTCGTAGTGATAGAAAATGCGAATGAATAGAGAAAGGATAAAGCATGAGGAATTAAAAATTTCGTAGAAGAAAAGAGTAAAATTGTCTAGTTTTCCTTAAAGACACAAAAGATTAACATTAATTTAATAACATGTTGTAAACTTTCTACACTTCCTTTGCGTTGAATGTAAACGAACCCGCTAAACAAAAGATTTTTTGGTTTTATTTGGTTAGGTCGCCATCCCGAATATTCGGGATGGCTTTTTTATTTTAAGAATACGCTTCCTTAATCTCTTCCTAGTAATTTTCCTACAAACTTGACAAATTTCTTCGGAAAAACGCTATTCACCATTAGTAGGAATTTGCTTTTATGTCCAGCGTAGAAAAACTGATGCGCTACTTCATAAGGTGCAGCTTTTATTTTTTTAGGATGATTTAATGGAAAAGTCAAAGGTTTTGAAGTAGTTTGAAATGATTTTTCTGCAAAGTTCGTATGCGTTGCTTCCTCTCCAAAACCAACATTTTGAACTAAATTATACTTTGGAACAATACTTAAACCATTATTCAGCACACAACTATAAAACCAAGCATATGCCCAAGAGTCGTTTTGTTTGGTATGCGTTTCGTGAAATTTCTGCTGCAAATATTTTTGAGTAGCTGTATTTGCTAATAATCTGTCGATATAGTTGTTTTCTACAAATTCAGGAAAACGCTTCATATGAACATCGTTCTTTTTCCAAGCACTACGCCAAGTTGCCCAGCCCCAGTAAAAGACAAAATTTGTAAACAGATAAGAGTCGTTCAATTCCGAAAATTGACTATCAATCAAATTCAAGCCACTAATCGCCATTACGTCGTCATTATCTTGATATTTTTCGAGCATTTCTTTTACAAATGGAAAGAAGGACAAATCAGGCACGCAATCTTCTTCCAAGATAATTCCATGTTCTACATTTTCAAAAAACCAATTAATTCCGCCACTGACCGCATTTCTGCAACCTAGATTCTCTTCTCGATAAAGCGTTTTGACTTCACAGTCCCAATCAACTGCTTCAAATATTTTACGAGTTGCAGCGACTTGTTCAGCTTCGCCTTCTTTGTGCGAGCGTGCGCCATCAGCACTTATAAAAAGCTGTTTTGGCTTAATCTCACTGATTTGGTCAAAGACTAATTGCGTTAAGTCTGGTCGCTTGAAAATTAAAACAAGAATTGGAACATTATACATATAGGAATTGAAAATTAAATATTTGATTGTTTTGGCGATTACGAAAATAAGTGTTTTTTCATAGAAAACGAATTGACTGAAAAGTATAAACGGGCATCTTACCCGTTCGCACTAACATTTGTCGATAAGCATTTGTGCGAACGGGCAAGATGCCCGTTTATACTTTCAAGCAATTACTCATTCAGTTTTTTTTGCCTATTCGGTTACGCAAACTAAACTTCCCAAGTCTCAAAGACTTTGTAAGTTTTACTTGTTCTCCATTCGATGCAAACGAAGTGCTTTTTTGCGCTGCATTCTAACGAAACCTAGAATCAAAACTAAGATTAAAGGAAAGAGAAAACTAGTCCATTTGATAAAAGCCTTTGCAGTATCATCAATATTTTGGTCGATAGGACGAATAGGAATTGCTTTGGTTCTAAGTTGATTTAAATCGGTATCATTCAATAACCAACTCATTCCGTTGACTAATAGATTAACATTATCCTGATTTTCTCCGAATTGACCTTTTGCAAAACCGCCATCACCGATTACAATCATTTTGGCTGGCGTGTCGCCTGATATTTTCCCATCTATTGCCAAGCCTGTCACTACATTCTCTAATGGAAAATCAGCATCTGACCATTCTTTTTCTGTTTCAAAGAAAACAGGAACAGGCAATATATTGGCACGATTTGAAGAATACAACAAAGGCGTGATTGTCCAATCCTTCTCACTCAAAACAGAAATTTCACTAGGAAATTCTAAAAACACACCTTCAAAACCTTGTACCGCAGGATGATCACCAAAGTTCATCACGATTGGAATATATGGGAAATCGACATTATTCATAAAAGGCAAACCTTCCTGAATCGGAACTTGAACTTGCGTGCATTGCTTATCAATGACTACGCTTGTATCGACTTGAATACCTTTGCTAAATAACCACGTTTCTAAACCTGTATTGAGTTTTATTGCGCTTCGGCTATTTTGCATCTCACCGAAAACTCTATCAATTCCAATAAACACACTTCCGCCATCAGCAACGTACTTATCAATCTTCTTTAAATCTGAAATAGAAAACGAACTCGCAGGCGCAATAATCACTAACGCACTGACATCAATATCATCATCTGATGTTAAATCTACATTTTGAATTTTATATAAAACACCTAATTCCTGCGCAGCACGCTGCATTTCTTGCATGGAAGCTTCGCCGTGACCGACAGAAAAACCAATGGAAGGTTTGTTTTTTCCTGTTAATCTTTTTATGCTTTTGGTCAAAGTATATTCCATTTCAGCAGGATTAACCACTGGAATAACATCAAATTTTTGACCAATAGTATCACCAACTTCTATGACTGCACCCAGAAATACCTTCTTTTGTGTCGCTTGATCTTTTTCTCGAATATCAACGATATTTGGTGCAATTCCTTTTTGAATAGCTTCTGTTTCAGTATCTTGGTTTTCGTTCGGATTGATGAATTCAAAGGTGACTTTACCTTTTGAACGGTTTTTATATTCGGTTAATATATCCCGAAAATCGTTCTTGATAGTTAAGAGTTGAGGCGGTAAATCTTCTGTAAAATATGCTTTGATGTTTACAGGTTCTTCTATTTCTTTTAAAATATTCTTGGATGCTTCGCTCAAAGTGTAGCGTTGATCAGCCGTGAAGTCAAGCCTTAAAAAGAAACGATTGGATAATACATTTAATAAAATCAATCCTAGAATAGTGCCTAATATAATATATGTTGATTTTCTCATTGTTGTTTTCTTCTTTGCGTTAAGTATCCGATACTTAGTCTTAATGGAATTTACCTTTTCGTTAATTGCAGCTCTGCGAGATACAAACCTAAGCCAGTAATGGAAAGAAAGTAAATGACATCTTTGCTATCGACGACGCCACGAGACATTGATTCAAAATGACTATACAAACTCAAAGTGTTAAATAATTCACCCATCCAGCCAGTCATTCCGCTGGCTACAATTCCAAATAATAAATGAAAACAAATGCCAATCACCAATGCTAGAAGGAAAGCAATGATTTGATTACTTGTAATACTACTTGCAAAAATTCCGATACTAATATATGCGGCACTCATCAGCAACAATCCTAAATATCCGCAAATAGTTGCGCCATGATCAATATTGCCTAAGCGAGAAACCGATACATAATAAGGTAGGGTAAATGCCAACGCAATCGCAATGAGTAGAAAACAACCTAAGAATTTGCCAACAACGACACTTCTATTGGTAATGCGTTTGGTTAATAGTAATTCTATCGTTCCGCTTCGCTTTTCCTCTGCGATTAAACGCATCGTCAAGGCAGGAATGAAGAAAAACAATGTCCATTGGGCAATTGCAAAAAAGGCTTGTAAGCTCGCTTGATTCATGAAGAAAATATCACTTCCACCATAAATCCAAGTGAAAAAACCTGTAAAGCCTAAAAAGATAACCAATAAGACATAAGCTATCAATGAGTCAAAAAAGGTGGACAGTTCTTTTTTTGCAATAATCCAAACTGGGTTCATCGGTTGTAGTTGAGTTTTAAATAAGAAAAGAGGCAAAAGCCTTGTTTGTAATGTGTGAAAAATAAGCATTATAACTTACTTTTTATAGGTTTCCTAATTAAATACGTAGAAAATTTCTGTGTATAATATGATACAAAATAACTAAGACATTTAAAAAATCAAACAAAAAAGTAAGGAGTATAACATGTGATAGATTTGTATTATTATTTGTGACATTATTAATGGTGTTTTTATAATTAATCAAGTAAAATACTATATCACATAAAAGTTACTGTCAGTACAGTGTAAGACTCCTTTGTGGCTTTTATGGATTATAAAAGGTTCATATTCTTAACTGGCTAATCCTTTCCTGAAATGATTAATCATCTATTTTATACTTTTTTTTCATAAAAAAAGTGCATTTACAATGCTTAAATAAACATATTTAAATTTTTCTTAACTTAAGATAAATCTAATCTTTCTAATTATTAGAATGGTATCATTTTTGGTGACATATAATTAGTTACATAAATAAGTACAATCATATGTTTTTCATATAATAAAAAAAAAGATTGATGAGACTATTTTTTATTACAACATTAGTTTTAAGTTTAGTTTTTACAAATTGGGTGAATGCTCAGAATGTGACAACCAACGAAAATCAAGCTAAATCAGCTAATTTAGCTGCTAGTCATGTCTACCAAGCGAATATTATAGAATATAACCCTAGTACAACTAATATTAAGTATTTAACTGGCGTTAACATAGAAATATTCAACAATACAACGAATAGAGCTGAGCTAGCGTTAAATAATCATAAACAACATCGTTTTTCATTCAACTTCAAAAGAGGTAATTTTTACACAGTTATGCTTCGTAAGGAAGGATATTTAGTAAAGCGTATCAATGTGAAAATGGGTATTGATGATTGTATTTCATGTTTTGAAGGTTTAACTATCCTTACTCCGTCAAAACAAGATATATCAAGCGGTACACTTGATCTTCAAATGCGTAAGATAAATGATGGAGACAGAGTGCTGATTCCAGAAGTTCAATTTCAAGGCAAATCGGCTACATTGACAACAGCAGGTCAAAAGGCATTAATTGATTTGGCAATGATTTTGAAAGATAATTCTAATATCATTTCTGAATTAGAAGTACATACTGATGCAAGAGGTAGTACTGAAAACAATAAACAACTTTCTACAGATAGAGCAAAAACTATTGTTAAATTTCTAGCTGACCAACAAGTTGCTGAAACTGATATTTTTGCAAAAGGTTACGGTGAACGTAGAATTATTAATGAATGTGGTGATGGTGTAGATTGTCCAGGTAGTAAACATGCTGAAAACAATAGAATAATTTTCAAATTGTACACTTCAATTGGAGAGAATAAAATGTTCAATCGTTCTTTGAGTAGTATCATGACTACTGAAAATAAAATGCCTTTAGCGAATAAGTCAAACACGGCTCGTAATGGTGAAAATAATAATAGGAAAGCAGATCCATTTGGTGTTGATGCAACAAAAAACTATACCGCTAAGAAAAGCGAAGCAAACAATAGAAAAAAAGAAGGGAACGTTTATCCTAAAATTGCTAGCAAAACTTCTGAAAAATCTAAAATTGTTAATGCAAATGTTAAAGATGAAGTTTTTGCATCTCCTGTGGCTGCCAATGGTATTCAAAAAATCACTAACGGAATTAATAGTATTCCTGTAAATGGTAATGAGGTTACTAAAATTTGTGTTTACAATAAATACATTCCTTTCCAAATTATCGAAGAAGACGATAATCCAAATGTTGGTCTTAATCAAATTAAAACAGTTGGTTCTGTAGACCTGAAGATGGAAGGCGAAATCTCTGAAGAAGGTACTGTTGTTTACAATAAAGTAGGTGGTAGAGTAATGAATAGAAGTGGTCGTGCCATCTTAGTTGAGCAGGCGTACTCTGGTTTCAAAGTAGAATTGTTTACTTCGGAAGCAGAATTACCAAACAGTAATATCGTTTTTGAAAAATATGGAAAAGTTTATTTAGATGATAACGGTACAAGTTTTTCTTATATGATTGGACATTTCGTTCAGAAAAAATCTGCGGACAACTTCCTAAGAACAGTTATCTTGCCTAAATATCCTGATGCTCAGGTTATCAAGTACAAAGACGGAAGACGTAAAGAATAAAATATATTTAATGTATTATGTAACATAAAAATAGTCTCATAAAAAAAGCTCACTTCAATCGAAGTGAGCTTTTTTTTATGACAAACTGATATTCTGATTCGATTACTGTATATTTTTCAATACTCCTTTTTTTGCTCTATTTCTATTCTTATAGCTTTTTATAAATATCTAACAAGACCTTTTCTTCCTTCTCCCAATTTAAAATAACTTTAGCCCGTTTACAATTTTCTACAATTTGTTGATAAAACGAAGCATCAGCAAGTTGTTCAATCGCATCAAGAATAGTTGGAGTTTTCAAATCAGCAATCAAAATACCAATTTCATATTGCTGGTTTAAATATTGATATTCAGGAAATGCCATATGAATAGCAGGAATTTCAGATTGTACGTAGTCAAAAGTCTTATTGGCTAAAGAGTAATAATAGCTTAACCCTTTATTTTGCAATAAATTTAAGCCAATATCTGCCAACCGAGTAACCAAAATCAAGTCTTCGGGTTGGACGAAACCTAAAAATTGAATGTTATCATTTAAGTTTAAATCGCTTACTTTATCTCTTAAAAGTTGAGATAAATCACCTTCTCCAGCTATCCAAAGTTGATGATTTTCTAATTGTTGCATAGCGTCAATCAATTCTTCCATGCCACGACCTTCATTTAGTGCGCCTTGATAAAGTAGGGTAGTCTTCGATCGCTCTGTTTTGAGTTGATATTTTTGAATGATGGATTGTAAAGCAGCATTATCAATTGGCTTATAGCTGAAAGGAATATTTCGAACTACCTTAAAATTAACATGATATATTTTTGAAAATTCTTCCGCAATGCTATTTGAAACTGTATAAGTAGCATGGACTCGTGGAATAATTGAATGAGCAACGATTTCCCAAATACGTTTGGTTGCAGGTCGATTAATAACTTCAGGTACTTCTGTAAAGTATTCGTGCGCATCATAAACGCATTTTTTACTTTTTAACTTTGCGGTCGAATATCCTGCTAAAATGGTGTCTAGGTCAATACTACAAACTATGTCAAACCGTGTGGTCAGTAAATAAAAAAACAGCCTGATATTGTATTCTAAGTAAAAAAACTTTCCTTCATTGAAAAAACATCGCAATCGTTTTTGTTGGAAAGAATGCTTTTTGAAAGGCAAAGATTGTTTTAACTTTCGACCAACTAAGACGACTTCATATCCGTTGTTCTGCAAAGAAGAGCAGATACGATGCATTCGCCTATCAAAAGTTAAATCATTCGTAACGGTACAGATTATCTTCATTATTTGGTGATTGTTTCTTGAAAATGAATTCAAATGTAAGGTTTTTCAATAAAAAAATCCATAGCAACGATTTGAATCATTACTATGGATTTTGAGAAATCTAAACGCTAAAACTGAATTTACATTCTTTGTACTTTTCCTTTAGGAACACCAATATTTGGAACATACTTTTGAAGTAGTTTATTATTTTCTTCATTAAACCTCAATGTCAACGCTTGCATTTTTTGATTATAAATAGCAATAGTCTTATTATAATTATTAACTAAATCATTATAGCGATCGACCTCGTCACGAGATAGTTTGTCTGATTTTTTAGCTTGTATTTTAGCAAGTTGTACCATATCATTATAGTTATCCTTTGCCATCTCATCATAGAACTTGACTAAATCCAAAGCACTATCTCTATATTTTGTATTGCCTTTAAAGCTTTTTGTACTTTTTAATGTTTTGATAGCTTCGCTTGCAACATCTTCTAGCTTTGCTCTTTTATTGTCTAAATAACTAGCATTTTTTTGTTCTGACAATGCGTTCATGAACTCTGCATCAGCTTTAGAAACCTTAAATTGAATCAAGAAAACCTCCCGAGTATAGCTATAAACTTCATTAATTACAGCAAATTCTTCTGCCTTTTTGACATCTTCCTCTTGAGCTTCT
>CAZMEH010000735.1:0-3509 GCA_964564885.1 uncultured Saprospiraceae bacterium
AAAATTATTGTGGAAGTTTCAAGAAACGGCAAACGGCACACGGTTAACGGTTAACGGCGCACGACAAGGCGTTTTACTATTAATTTTCTTTGAAAATTACTTTTCCACAATAATTTTCAAAGAACCAAACAGTCTTGATTAGCTTTCTTGGAAGTGAATTAAAATTCACCACCACCTCCACCGCCACCGTAGCCACCGCCGCCTCTACCAGCACGACGTTTTTTCTGATTTAAGCGATAGTTAAATGCCATATTGATAGAACCCGAACGCCATTGAAAATCGCCATCAAAAAATAACTCATTTTCAATAATCGTTTCATATCTCCAACGTCGAGTATTAAATACATCATTCATATTCAATGTCAATGTTCCTTTTCCTTTCAGTACATCTTTACTTACCGCTATATCAAAAAAGTAAATTGCTTTCCTAGAGCCCTGAATACTCAAACGTGGGCTTTGATAATTAAACCGCAGCTGTATATTAGTTGATTTATTTACTGTAAACCTTGATGTAACATTAGCAAACCATCCAAAAGCATCGTTTGACAAAGTATCATTAAAGTCAAAAGGACTAACTGTTTCTGGCAAAATAGAACGGAAAAAGTTAAAACTACCATTCAAGCGAAGCCATTTTGTTGGTTCAGCGTTGAACGTAAACTCTAATCCGTAGTCATATGAATTATCTAAATTAAGCGGTTGTATAATCGTAATCGTGTCGCCATCTTGTATTTCTACACGTCGAAGGCGTTCCACACTTTCATTCGTCAATCTGTAGTAAACCGCAGAAGTCATTGTTCCTTTTTCAAAGTATTTGAGGTGACTTAATTCTAAAGCGTGTGTGAATTGTGGATTAAGATTTGGATTTCCTCCGTAGCGATTACGAGCATCTGTAAAGGAGAAAAATGGATTCAATTCTCTAAATCTAGGACGTCGAACTCTGCGACTGTAGCTCAATTGAACCGCATTTTTATTTGGTAAATCATAAGATAAAAAGACACTCGGGAAAAACGGACTATTATATGTTCTCGAATTAACCGAATCCAACTTAACAGAAGTCGTTTGAATGTCAGCGTATTCATACCTCATGCCTAATTGGTAGGAGAATTTATTGATTTTATCACCAATACTCGTATAAACCGCTTGAATGTTTTCATCATAAATAAAATTATCTGAAACCGATTCTATAATGACAAATTCACCATTTCCAACATTATCTTCTGAAACAGAAAAAGCATTTTCTACCGTTCTAAGCGAGCCACGATAACCAATTTCAAATTTTCCATTTTTCTTAAACGGATGCGTATAATCCAATTGCAATTGATAGCTTTGTTCACCTTCATCATTAATAGAACGTTGTGCCAATTGCGGTGTAGAAGTAATCGCTGGGATTTCCTCCGCTCCAAAAAACTCGTTAATCAACGAGTTTTCCACTTCGCCATTATCTTGAAACCTAAAATCCGCCGTGAATTTCCGCCCTTTTTCTTCAAAGGTTTTGCGATAAGTCAACGCACCTTGATAGTTCGATTCCTTTTCACTTTCGCTATCTGATCGGAGCGTAATCCCGATTGGACTAAATCGACCATTAGAAAGGATTTGATCATCATATGATACCTCTCCATAATTATTATCATCACTAGGACGATACAAAAAAGAAGCCGTTATAATGTCTTTATCAGTAATATAATAATCTGCTCCAAGCCTAACATTCAAACCCAAACCGTCACGCATAAATTGACGCGTATAATCTGTAATAAAAGTATCTGCTCTATAAAATTCTTGATGTGTCGTTCCTCCGCCTGGACTTGTTCTCTTGTCAATTCCAGCATTGATAAAGAAGTTAAAATCCTTTCTACGATAATTCAAATTGATAGCCGTTCCAACACTAAAAGGCACTTTATCAGAATTTGCAAGCGGCGTAATGAATAAACCATTATAGCCAGCAGAAACATTAAAAGAACCATTCAATCCTTTACGTTTGTCTTTTTTAAGAATAATATTGATAATACCAACCGTTCCTTCTGCTTCATATCTTGCCGATGGATTCGTGATAACTTCCACTCGGTCAATCATATTTGACGGAATTTGTTTCAATCCGCTAGTATTTCCAATTCCGACCAAGCCAGATGGTTTTCCATCTACTAAAATTCGGACATTTTCGTTTCCTCTAAGGCTTACTGTTCCTTCAATATCGACCGTTACGGACGGTACATTATCCAAAATATCTGATGCTGTTCCACCTTGATTCACCAAGTCTTGACCAACATTAAATACTTTTTTATCCAACATAATTTGCGTGCTACTCTTTTCTGCTCGGATTTCTACTTCCGTCAAGTTTTCTGCTCCTGCACCTAGTTCAACAACGCCTAAATTGACTCTTAATTTAGAACCGCTTAACGTAATGTCGCCAATTGTCTTAGTTTGAAATGAAATAAATTCCAGCTGCGCATAATATGAACCAGCTTTAGCAGAAAGGCTAAACTTTCCGTTTTTGTCGGTTGTTCCTCCTGTCACTAGAGTACTATCTTTAGCGGTATATAGTGAAACTGTTGCATATTCTAATGGCTCTTTTGAAACTTCGTCCACTATTTTTCCAGTTAAAATAATTGTTGTAATATCGCCCTTGGCATATGAATTTTGTGCACTAGTTTGAATAACTAATAGACACAATAGTATGAAACCTAGTAAAGTTTTTTTCATTATTTTTTATAATTTCAGAAATTTTTTAGTGACGAACGGCTCTATTTAATCTAATTGTAAATAGTTAAGACTACAAAACTCAGATTAAGTTTACTTATTATCTCTAATGTTAGATAAATACTTGGTTTTTATTCCTGAATAGCCCTTTTTTACTATTTTTAGTGAATAAATCTATTTTTTCAATTCTTCCAATTAGTCGTCAAAAACTATAAATAAGTACTCGGACGTATTTAATAATGCAATGGGTTGAAACCCATTGGATAAAATTTAAGTATAAATCAAATCTCAATGCCAAAACATATTACCATAAAAACCTTCGATAGAACGATTACCTATGAATTAGCAACGTTTACGCAACGGTTTACAGCAAGAATATATGACACATTAATTATAATCATTCCTAATTCATTTATTCCTGTTTTAGCTGCATGGCTTTATTGGGCGTTTCGTCAAAGTGGTCGTTCTAAAGCTACTTTTGGGCAAAAATCAGTCGGCATTATGGTTGTTGACGTGAGAACAGGTAGACGAATAAGTTTCGGACAAGCATCTGGTCGATTTTTTGCAAATTTCATTAACCTCATGACTTTTTTCCTTGGATACGTTATGTTTTTCTTTAATGATAAACGCCAATGTTTACACGATTTCTTATCTTATTCTATAGTGGTATCTCATCATATTGTTGAAGATTCAAGCGATAATAATGACTCTATCATTGAACACTTAGTAGAATAATCCATTTGATAGTTGGTTCAATTATTTTCAATTTAAGTAATAGACTTATTTATAAACAAGTCTAATGTATAATATTTGTAA
>CAZMEH010000736.1:0-4275 GCA_964564885.1 uncultured Saprospiraceae bacterium
CTGTTCTGAAAAAATGTACAATAGTGTGAGTCAAAATACAAGTTTTGCAGGCAAAACAATTTTGTAAATGCAGGCTACTAATACAAAATCAATTTATTTCACGCCAATAATAAAATAACCCAAACGTGTTTTTATACTAAAAAAAACACTTAATTGGATTTAGTCTAAATAAAATTTGATTAATTGAATTTGTATTTTTAGATTTGCACCTTAATTGTATTAAGTCTAAATAAAAATAACATTTAATGAAAAATCTTTTTTCTTACTTATTACTTATTGCAGTAGTAATTTTATCTACAACATCTTGTGAGACAAGACGTGTTAATAACACAAAAGATGAAGCTATTGAAAACTATACTACTCTTGTTTTAAATAATTATAATGCAGCTTATGCGGATGCTGTAACAATGAAATCAGCACTTAATGCATTCACTGCTAATCCGAGTGAAGGAACATTAACAGCTGCAAAAAATGCTTGGTTTCAGGCTCGTGAAACTTATGGGATAACAGAAGTTTTCCGTTTTCAAGACGGACCAATTGATTTAATCGGTTCTAATGAAGGCCCAGAAGGTCTATTAAATGCGTGGCCTTTAGATGAAAGTCACATTGATTATGTTGATGGAAATGCTACATCAGGTATCGTAAATGATGCGTCTATTACAATTGACAAAGCAACACTTGAAGGTAAAAATGGAGTACCAGAAGAAGAAAATGTAGCAATCGGTTATCATGCTATTGAATTTTTACTTTGGGGCCAAGATTTGACTGCGCCAAGTGCAAAACAACCTGGACAAAGAGTTTACACGGACTTCGTTGATGGTGGAACAGCTGATAATCAAGACCGTAGAAGACAATACTTAGATGTTTGTGCTGACTTGGTTTTAGACCATTTACAGTTGGTAATTGACGAATGGAAAGACGGCGGTGCTTATCGTGATGAGTTTTTGAATTTTGATACTGATGTAGCCATGAGTAAAATAATGACAGGAATGGCTGCTTTGGCTAGAACAGAACTTTCTGGTGAGCGTATATTTACAGCTTACGATAACGAAGATCAAGAAGACGAGCACTCTTGTTTTAGTGATAACACACACAGAGATACTCGTTTGAATTTTCAAGGTATCAAAAATGTTTACTTAGGCTTGATTGACGGTTCAGAAAATACTTCTGTTCATGATGTGATTGCAGCAAAAGACCAAGAATTAGCAGATAGCGTAAAAGAAGCATTGACAGCAGCAGAAACAGCAGTAAATGGTACAGCTATTCCTTTTGACTTTGCAATTACGGATGCTACGGAACGTCCAAAAGTACTAACAGCAGTACAAGCTTTGAGAACTTTGGGTGACAGATTGGTAGAAGCGGGTAGCGCACTTGATATTGAAGTAGGTATTGAATAAAACTAATAAACACGATGCAAATGATTAAAATCATATATTCGTGATAATTATTTTTTTTAAATTGCGCAAGGAATATTGGTTAACTTACAAAAGTTAATTGATATTCCTTGTACAAATATTATCAGCTACCGATGAAGAAATACATTTACATTTTATTCATGCTAGGAATAGTTTTTTTCTTTTCTAGATGTGAAGAGGAATTTCCATTCAAACCTGAATTTGAAGAACAGTATTCTGGTGGAACAGGTACTATTTTCAATGCCTCTTCTAGTGCTTTCAGCTTTCCAGATAGTCGATTGAATGAAGAAGATGGACTTTTCTTTTTCACAGGTAATTCTCTTTTTAGCCAAAACTGGATTTCTGCGCCTGCTTCTACTACGGCAAGAGATGGCGTTGGCCCATTATTCAATGCTCGTTCTTGTTCGAGTTGCCATTTCAAAGATGGTCGTGGTCGTCCGCCAGAGTTTGATGGAGAAAGTAGCCACGGCTTATTGTTGCGTTTGGCTACTGGTAATAATGCGCATAGTGGTCCAATTCCAGACCCAATTTATGGCGGACAATTGCAAGACCTTTCTATTTTAAGTTTAGATAAAGAAGGAGATTTTAATATAACCTACAACGAAATGGCCGGAACATATCCCGACGGCACGCCTTACACGCTTCGCAAACCTATTTATAATATTATCGGCTTAACCGAAGGCGTATTAACCGCTACGGAAATTTCTCCAAGGGTAGCCAATCAAGTCATTGGATTAGGACTTTTAGAGGCTATTTCCGAAAATACCTTACTTGATTTCGCAGATGAAAATGATGCAGACGGAGACGGAATTAGTGGAAAAGCTAACTATGTTTGGAATATTGAAACACAATCTACCACCATCGGTCGTTTCGGCTGGAAAGCCAATCAACCCAACGTTAGGCAACAAGTAGCGGCTGCTTTCTCGGGTGATATGGGTATTACTTCTTCGCTTTTCCCAAATGAAAACTGCCCACCTTCAGTCAATTGCGATACGATTGCCAATGGTGGTTCTCCAGAAATCCCAGATGAAAACCTAGGAAAAGTTACTTTATATTCTAGTTCATTGGCTGTTCCTGGTCGAAGAGATTGGGAAGATGAAGATGTTTTGACAGGAAAAGCATTATTCAATCAAGCTAAATGTAATAGCTGCCATATTCCAAAAATCACCACTGGCACACATCAGCGTTTTAATGGTTTTTCCAATCAAACTATTCGACCTTATACCGATTTGTTATTGCATGATATGGGCGAAGATTTAGCGGACAATTCAAGCGATTTTCTAGCAACTGGTCAAGAATGGCGAACGCCACCGCTCTGGGGCGTTGGATTATTTGAAATCGTAAATCGTCATACTTTTTACTTACATGATGGTCGAGCAAGAAACTTAGAAGAAGCTATTTTATGGCATGGTGGAGAAGCAGAAAATTCTAAAAATGCTTTTATGGATATGTCTAGTAATGAAAGGGAACAAGTGATTAAGTTTTTAAATTCGTTGTAAACTGGGATACCAACCATTCAAAAAAATCTAAATCAAATATAAATGAACATTAATATTCTTCTACTTTCACTTTCAATTAGCATTCTGTTCTTTGCTAGCTGCGAAATAAGCGAACAGAAACTATTTGACCAAAGAACAATGCAACTCAAGAACGTCAACGATTTTGGTGCAACGCCTTTACATGACGAATTTGAAGCTTCTTCGGAACAATTAGCGAATAATGTTCAAGCATTTTCGGATGATATTACTTTAGAAAATTTGAATACCATAAAAACGCAATGGCGCACAACTGCTAACCTTTTCAAAAGGTGCGAACTTTATGATATAGGCGAAGTCAATGGGAGTTTTATTCATTTTCGTATTCATCGCTGGCCAATTGATGCAGAAAGATTAGAGGATTCACTTCAAAGCACGTTACCTTTAACTTATGAAGATTTTTCTGGTTTGGGTTCCTCGATACTCGGAATTGCCGCATTAGAACATTTGTTGTTTGAAAATGATGTAAATACAACTTTATTACAATTCCAAAATGAGCCTAAACGCTTAACTTATTTAAAATTTACGGCTGATTATTTAAAAGAAAAAGCAACTGAACTCAATAGTATTTGGAAAGATTACAGTTCTTTTTTTATCACTGCTTTAGAAACTGAAATCGCTGGTGGTCAAAATCAAATGACAAATACTTTGGCAGCTTATTTGGATGAAAGTGTGAAAGCGAGACTAGCGAAACCGCTTGGCGAAGAATCGGGACTTCCACCAAACAAAAATCTATTAGAAGCACCTATTAGCGATGCTTCTCTTAATTTTATTAGAAGTGGTTTTGGAGAATGGAAACGCTGTTTTAGTGGCGAATATGCAAATAGTACAAACAATTACGGTTTTGATGATTACTTGGTTGCTTTAGATAATCAAGATTTGGTCAATAGGATTAATACTGCCGTTCAAGATTGTGATAACGCTCTGGCGAACTTGACGAGCCTCAACCAAGATTTGGAAACAGAAACAGCAAAAGTAATTGCCTTGAATGATACTTTCAAAGCTTTAGTTATTCTTATAAAAGTCGATATGGGCAGTTTCATTAATGCGATAATTACGCCTAACGACGCAGATGGTGATTGATTTTTTTAGAAAAAAGTAGCTAACTTATTTGGTTCTTTGAAAATTATTGTAAAAGTTTCAGGAAACGGCGCACGGCACACGGTTAACGGCGCACGGCAAGGCGTTTTACTATTAATTTTCTTTGAAAATTACTTTTCCACAATAATTTTCAAAGAACCACTTATTTTAATAAAAACCTAAGAAGCATTAAAGAACTTCTGGCTCTTAGAAGAATTTAGTGGAAATATGATTTTCATAAGAAA
>CAZMEH010000737.1:0-7557 GCA_964564885.1 uncultured Saprospiraceae bacterium
TGGATTTTTAAAAATTCGATATAGAATATTAAAAGAGTCGGACGCCTTTGAGGCGTCCGACTCTTAATTTTTTGGTTCGTTGAAACACTCTTTTCTATTAGTCTTTATTCACAAAAATTAATATGCCTGCAAAATCGCATTTTAATTTTACTCTGCGTTAATTTTTCGGCAGATAGCATGGCTACCTTTCTCAAAACTGCCTTGATTAAAGTCAAAATCTGTATTTTTCGGCTATAAGAATTCTTGTGAATAAAGACTATTAAATAGAATCAAAAATAGCTTTCGCCAAAATATCCGCAGCCTTCGGATAAAGCCTAAACCATAATTCTGGTTCAAATGCTTCCAATTCTATCAAAGTCACTTTCCCATCATTATCATTTGCAATATCAATTCGAGCATATAAAGGTGCGAAATCACAAGCCGCAACAACTGCTTCTGCAAATTTCATTTCTTCTGTCGTTGGCTCATAAACTTGAACCGTACCGCCCCAGTTATCTTGCACCCTAAAATCACCCGCTTTTGCCACTTTCAAAACCGCATGCGTATATTTTCCGCTCATCACCATCATTGACACTTCTCCACGTTCCATGATACTATTCAAAAATGGCTGAATCATCATATCTTCCTGCTGCAATACTTCTTCAAATGATTTTCCATATTCAGAAATATTAGCCGCATTGATACGATAAGTATGTTTTGCACCTGCTGAAACACAAGGTTTAATGACCGCTTCTTCCCAACCTGCTTTTTCAAAAAGGGATTTTAAAGAAATATTATCACCCTTGTGCGCATAAATCGTTGTAGGAATATTAACACCTTTTTGCATTAAATCCAAAAAATAATGCTTGTCCATATTCCATTCAATAATCGAAGCCGCATTAATAAATTGCGTTTGATGCTTCGCTGTATCAAACCATTTTTTGAAGGCTTCATAGTTGAATATATAATCCCAAGTTGATCGAAAAAGCGCATATTTGACCGTTGACCAATCAAAATCCTTTCTTGCCCAATCAAGGCGAATCGTTTTCAAACCCAATCTTTCCAAGGCTTCTTGAATCAACTTATCTTCTAGCAGAAGATTTTCAACATAAATACCTGACTTCGTTGGATTCTCATATCGGCTGTCTGTCAATATTGCTATATCGTATTTTTTCATTTTCGTTCAAATAAGCGTTTAAACGTAGCACGGACATCCCTGTCCGTGACACATTAGCATTAGCCGCAAATTATTGGGCAGATGTTAGCGTCACGGACAAGAATGTCCGTGCTACATTAATACGACATTTAATCTATGTTTTTTGCTTTTTCTTCTTCGCTGCTGGGAATAATACATTATTCAAAATCAAGCGATAACCAGGAGAATCTGGGTGCAAATTCAAATCCGTCGGTGGATCATAAACGTAGTGCTTATAATCTTCGGGATCGTGTCCGCCGTAGAATGTATAAAAGCCAAAACCATATTCACCATGAATATATCTCGCTTCATTTGCAGGTTTGTTTTCTCCAAGAATTAGAACTTCTGATTTCAACAATTGCTTTTGAAAAGCCGTTGTTTGTCCCATGAAGCCTTTCACTGTTTTTGTGTGATTTTGTGTCAACATCGTTGGAACAGGATCCCATTTTGCAGAAAAATCAAACAAGGTGAAATAATCTAATTTTTCAGGAACACTTCTTCTTGTTGCAGGAGAATGGTCAATGGTAGAATATTCATATTGTAACGGATTTGTAAATAACTTAAAATCCTTAAATGCTATCGTTTTTGAATAATCTAACTTACTTTGTGCGCCAGGATCTTGTCCGTCACCATCATAAATATGATCACAAATGTCCGTTCCTTCCGCAGCAAGTGCAATATCATAAGTATCTGTAGCCGAACACATCGCAAACATAAATCCGCCGCCTTGAACGTAATCACGGATTTTTTTGACAACAGACAACTTCATTTGAGATACTTTTTTGAAACCCAGTTCTTTAGCAGATTTTTCCATTTTCTGCTGGCTTTCCTTGTACCAAGCCGTGTTTCCGTAGCTTTGATAAAACTTACCGTATTGACCTGTAAAGTCTTCATGGTGCAAATGCAACCAATCGTAATCCGCTAGTTTATCTTCTAAAACTTCTTTATCATAAATGATTTCATATGGAATTTCGGCGTATGTCAAAACCAATGTCACCGCATCATCCCAAGGTTGTACCTTTTCACCTTTAGAATTGACTGTCGGTGAATAAACTGCAACTTTAGGTGCTTTGTCCAAACGGACAGCATCCATATTGATTTCAGGTCTTGCTATTTCTGCGAGAATACTATTGTACTTGCCGTCAGCTAATACTTCGTATTTCACATTCATCACACGGCATTTGTTTTCAAATATCTTATTGTATTTGAATGCAAAACTTCCGCCTCTGTAGTTGAGCAGCCAATAAGCTTCATTTTTCGTGTTTAAGACTTGGAAAGTCATACCATAAGCCTTCATATGGTTTGTTTGCTTTTCGTCCATCGGCACTAAAATCCACGAACTAAAAGCAGGCAGTGCGAAAAAAATGGTGGCGACAATACTTAATATTATTCTTTTCATATTCTTAAATTCAAGTTACGGGTTGTTGAGTTGACTTAATGAAGAAATATTAATTCTTACCCTTTTTTAAACTCATCATTTGATTAAATGTGAATCGGGTTAATTCTAGCTTTTAACAATTTTCATCAAGGAATGTTAATTCATCTTATCACAAAAATTATACTGCTTTCTCTCTTTAACGTTATTATACTATAAATAGCGTATTCTGTTTAAATAAAACTTGCCAAGTCTTTAAGACTTTGTAAGTTTACCTTGTGTTTGATGTTTATCATATAAATATTAAACTTTAAGGTTCTTTGACAATTTTGGTCAAAAGAGTGAATTTTGTTCATCCAATGTGGCAAAAATTGTCAAAGAACCAACTTTAACTTTAACCCGAGTTATTCAACAAAAAAAATCAATTGAGCAACGAATGAAGAAAATTTTAATCAAAAATATCAAATCGCTAATTCAAGTTGAAGATACACCAAAACGAATGGTTGCTGGCGAAGCGATGAAACATTTACCAACGATAGACCATGCTTTTTTATTAATTGAAGGCGAACACATTGCTGATTTTGGTAAAATGGCGGATTGCCCAACAACTGCGGATGAAGTGATAGACGCAACGGGTCGCATCGTTAGTCCGTGCTGGTGCGATTCTCATACACACATTGTATATCACGGTAGTCGTGAAGGCGAATTTGTTGACCGTATTAATGGTTTGACTTACGAAGAAATCACAGAACGAGGTGGCGGTATTCATAATTCTGCAAAAAATTTGCAAAATGCGACTGAAGACGAACTTTATGAACAAGCTTGGGCGAGACTTCAAGAAATTCGTGGCTATGGAACGGGCGCAGTCGAAATCAAAAGTGGCTATGGTTTAACGGTTGAAAGTGAGTTGAAAATGCTAAGGGTTGCTCGACGAATTCAAGCAAATACGAACCTTACTATTAAAACTAACTTTCTTGGCGCACATGCTATTCCATTGGAATACAAAAATAAGCGTTCAGAATATATTGATTTACTGATTGACGTGATGTTGCCAAAAGTGGTGGAAGAAGGTTTAGCGGATTTCATTGACGTTTTTTGTGAAAAAGGATTTTTCACAGTGGAAGAAACAGATCGAATTTTGAAAGCTGGCTGGAAACACGGACTTCGACCGAAAATTCATGCTAATGAATTGTATTTTTCTGGTGGAATTCAAGTTGGTGTTGCCAATAATGCGCTTTCAGTTGACCATTTGGAATGTACAGGAAGTGCGGAGATTGAAGCCTTGAAAGGTTCTGAAACCATGCCTACGATTTTACCTTCGACGGCTTTCTTTTTAGGTTTGGAGTACGCTCCTGCTCGTAAAATGATTGATGCAGGATTGCCTTTAGCTTTAGCAACGGACTACAATCCTGGTTCTACGCCTTCGGGCAGAATGTCATTTGTATTGTCTTTGGCTTGTCTGAAAATGAAAATGACGCCAGAGGAAGCCATCAATGCAGCGACGATAAATGGTGCATATGCAATGGGTGTTGAAAAGGAATTGGGTAGTATTTGCAAAGGGAAATTCGCAAATATTTTCATGACCAAACCTATTTCATCATTAGCATTTTTACCTTATTCTTTCGGTAGCGACTTGATTGAACAGGTTTTTATCAAAGGCGAAAGTAATTAAAAATTAAAAATTAGGAATTAGGAATGAACTAACATTTGCGCAATTCTTAATTCCTAATTTTTAATTATCATACTTAATCGTGTAAGTTATCTTATTAATCTTTACTTCTTTCTTTGGTTTACCTTCCTTTTCTTCCTTAGGTTTTGGCGTTGGAACGATTGTGTATTGTACTTCTTGATTAATCGTTGATATCTCTGACTTCTCTTCTACTTGTTTTGGTTGTTCTGACACGGGAGGCGTTTTTGGTAATTTAAAACTTATCCAAATCGTTTTATTAAATGTTACTCGGATATTTCTCACTTTCTGCGGTACCGCAAATTTCAATAATTTCGTCAATCTGATGGCTTCTTCTTCTAAACCATGACCTATCTTGGTCAATGCTTTGACTTTCGTCACTTTCCCTCGATGATCAACTTGATATTCTGCATGAACAGTGCCTTCCGTTTGATGCTGAATGGCTTCTTCTGGATATTTTAAATTGGCTGAAATAAATACTTTTAATGCATCTCTTCCTCCTGGATAAAATGCTTTTTGAACAAAGCTGCTTTTTTTAGAACTGTTCTTTTTTGACACTATTTTTTAGTTTGAATGATAATACTATCTGTATTCAAGCAAAGAATATGCTAAGAATTACTTTTACAATGTTACAAATTTTCATTTAGATTTTTAATCTGTTTTTTGGCTGATTAAGACGGAAACTTCTATTCGTTTTCTATAATTCAAAAAAAATCATCTTTATTCTATATTAATTATTGGGTATGTCTGCCGACAGGCAGGCTAAAGTCCTAGTTTTTTTGAAATTCCTAAATCCACGAGCTAAACAGGTTGAGAATATTTTTATCATTTGAGTTGGTGCTAAAGAAGCAGTCAAATATTATAAGCTATTTTTCATACTAAACACTTCTGACTTCTACATTTGGATTAACTTTCCTTAATTGCTCTAATTGCTTAATTATTTTTGTTTTATAACCTGGCACACAAAGCACTTGAAGGTTCGGCAAACCTTCTACACCAGTAATAGAACGCAATTTTTGATTATACAAAGCATTGACGTATTCAACTTCTTCTAACTCATCAATACCATCAAGTGTAGAAAGGTTATTGTCTCGAATAATTAAATTTCTGATATTTTCAAGTTGTCTAATATATTCAAGCGTGTCGATTCGATTGGAAGTACAGTTCAGTGTTTCTAGTTCTTGAAATGCTTCGATCCCTTTCAAATCCTTAAAATCATGACCTGAAAGATTTAATTCGGTCAATTGCTTTAAGTCTTTTATACCAGAAATGTCTTTTAGCTTAAAGCTCAACTGATTGAGTCCATAAAGCAAAATTCCACTTCCCACAATGTCTATTTTCTTCCGTTCAAAAATACTTCTTAACTGCTCTTCCGTTGGCATTTGAAGTATTTCACCACGAGAAAGGACGGCTTGATTAAATGATTTTTGCCAATCTTCTGAAAGGTTGTGCCACCAATCATGCAATTCTGAAAGTGGAATTTCTTCTATTTCTCGAACAACAGGTTTCTTATCTAAAGTAGCTGGTCGAGAAGACGATGGCGCAGTAATGTCTTCGGAGTCACTTTGATTTTCATTAGTTGTTTTTTTCGTGTGCTTTCTACGAGTTTTTGGCTTATTCTCAGAGAAATTTTGCATTTGCTCCGTCAGCTCTAAATTCGCTTTTTCAAGTTCTTGAATTCTATCAAATAAGGTATCAATATTTCCAGTAATTTTCCCTTGTTTCACTACTTCATCGGTATTAAGAGAAAGTTGTTTTTGTAAATCGTTGACATTATTTAATAGAAATAGGATTTTAGAATTCTTTTGGTTCAACGCCACTTTTGCCACTTCATAATCTTTTTTGAGTTGTTGAAATTGTACATTTTCAGCTTCATCTAAATCTTGAAATTCAAACATTTGAAGCGTACTTCTCAAATCTTCATCCAAGTTTTTAATTTTTTCATTTTGTGCATTAACAACAATTGACAACTCATCAACTTCCACTTTTTGAGCGTTCTTTTCTTGAAATAAAATAGCAATTTGTGTGGTTAATTTATCTATTTCTACTTGTTTTTCCTCGATATTTTCAAGTAGTTTCCTATTCTCTTCACCAAGCAAATCGATTTTTTGAATGAGTTCTTGCTTCTCCAATTCAAGGCTTTTAATCCGCTGACTATCCGTTCCTTTATATGTTTTAATCTTTTTGTTAAGATCCTCGTTTTCGACTTGCAGCTTTTCAAGTTCTTGTTCTAGTTCCGCTTTTGCTTTTGCAGTTTGTTGTTGAAGTGTATCTTTTGTAGTCTTTAAAACCTTGTTTTCACCAGCTAGCGTTTCAATAACTTCTGCTGTTGTCTGAATCGCTTTTTTGCGTACATTAGCTGCGCTGAAATAATAAATACTACCTGATTTACTCAACTCTATTTTAAAGGCAACTTCATTTCCTTTGACCGTATAATCTAGGTTTTTATCAACAATCGCTTTTTTAGAAAAGAAAATATTTTTATTTGCATGAACTCTTTTAATAAAACCAAACTGACGTTCTTTCTTATATTTATCAATAATACCATGCAAATTGCCCGCTTCTTTTTCTAAAGTATTAACTAGTTTTTCTGTAATCTGAATAGTATCTCTATTCAGATTTTCATTAATTTGAAGTGCTTCAATGATTAGTTTTTCTGCAATAACATCTATTTTCAGAATACGCTTGCCTTCGGTTAGCCACGGATAAGTGTCATAATAACCATCAAAAGCATCCGTAGAAATAATTTTTGCGCCAATGGAATGAGCTTGTTTCAGGAGAGGTTCGTCAGCATCAAGGTTGGAAACTTGTATAAAGTGCTCATTTAAACCAAATTTTATCAAGTTTTGATAGATTTGCTTATCGACTTCTTTATCAAATTTATATCGAGTATCTGCATCAAAATAACAATAGAAATGATGTCCTTTCTCTTTTAAAAAGAGCAATAATTGCAGTAAAGGAGCAAAGTTATTTTCATGTTCTGCATTGCAAATGATATTTGTCCCGTCTATTATATATTCCTCGTTCATGCTATTTTAAATCAATAGTTAATTCGTTTTGTTTGTTCTGTATAGCTTAAACTGTAAAAAAGCAACTTAGTTACAAAGAAATCTAAAAGATATTCTAGAAATCTTTAAATCGTCAAAGTATTACAACTGCGCTAATATATCCTTGATCGTACTACTATACATTTTGAAAAATAAACAATCAAAAGCTAAGTATAAATTGTTCATTTGTTTGTTTCTGACAGCCGTAGGCGATCTCACAGCGAAGCGATCCGACCTCTGACTTCTAAAAATGTATAGTAGTATGATCTTTGAT
>CAZMEH010000738.1:0-4477 GCA_964564885.1 uncultured Saprospiraceae bacterium
AAGCCCGATTTTTTCTTTTTACTTTATCCACGAGCTAAAGCACGTGGCAATAGATATTTTAAATATTCATTTAACCTTCTGGTTTTTAGTTGTTTATAATCTCCTTGACGCCAATCCGAGGCTTCGAGACAGGCGGGACGATCTGGTTTCTGTCCTTTTACTTAAGCATTTGCATCGTCCATTTTTATTTTAAATAATAATTTATACATCACGGGTACAAAAAGTAAGGTAATTACTGTCGCAAATAACAAACCGACCATAATCGCAACTGCCATCGGTTCCCACATCAATCCACCGCCTAAATACAAAGGAATTAATCCCAAAACGGTCGTAAATGTCGTTAACAATATTGGTCTAAATCGTTGTTGAGCAGCGTCAATAATGGCTTGGTACGGTGATTTTGAAGCGTCCGTACTTTCTATTTCTATCCTATCTAATAATACAATCGCATTATTTATCACAATTCCCGACAAGGAAATCAAACCTAAAAATGACATGAAACCAAAGTAAGATTGAAATAGTAATAAACCTAAAATAACGCCAATCATTCCAAGCGGAATAGAGGCCAAAACGATAAAAGTTTTACGAAAAGAGTTGAATTGCAACATTAATAATAACAAAATAATAAACCCTGCAATTGGTAATTTTGCACCAACCGCACCTAAGGCTTCTGCGCTTTTTTCGCTTTCGCCACCAAGACTGTAACTGTAATTTGGCGGCCAATCTTTAGACATTTCATCAAGGATTGGAATTAATGCTCTCGTGACTTCTGAAGCGGTTGTTTCTGCTCGGGCATCACAATTAATCGAAATCATTCGGTTGAGGTCTTTCCTTAAAATCTTAGCTAATTGCCATTTTATTTCAATTGTTGCGACTTCTATCAACGGCACATTTTTACCCGTCATTTGTGAAAATATATTGATACTTTCCAAATTACGAACCGTCAATTCGGCATCTCCATCGTGCATAATAATTGGGATATTGCCATTCAAATCTCGATAATCACCAATGTCAAGTCCCGTCAAAGCCGTTCTCAACGACACCGCAATATCTTGATTGGTCACGCCTGCCCGACTTGCTTTATCTTGATTAATGTCAATAACGACTTTTTTAATTTTAGAGCCCCAATCGTCTGAAATGTTTTTTATGCCTTTAATCTCAGACATTTTTTCTTTGACTTTCTCTCTGATTTTTAGAAGTTCTTTTGGGTCTTCTCCCGTTACTCTTACCGTCACATCGTACTTTGAACCACCTGCGGCACTCAACGAACTCACAGATATTGCGGCATTTGGAAAATTATTAAACGCATATTTGTCTAATTCATCTACGACCATTTTATTAGAAAGATAGCTTGTCGTATTGATTAAAATATGAGCATAACCTGAATTTGCTTGTCCTTGCTTATAACCTAAATCATAAGATTGTGGCCCTTTTGAAGTAAAAGAAGTCCAATTGATAACACCATCTTTTTCGGTAATATCTTCGTCAGCGACCAATAAACTATCTTTCATAAAAGCGGAAATATTAGTGACCACTTTTTCGGTTTCTTCAATTTTTGCACCTTGCGGCAAATTAATATTAACCACCACCAAATTCCTATCACTATCGGGCATGAAGATGAATGGCAACTTGGTAAACAAAAATAATGAGGTGATAAACATCGCAACGACCGTTACGATAAAGGTAATCGGTTTGCCAAGCGACCAAACTAATAATTTTTTATATTGAACATTCAGTTTTTCAAAAAAGCTGCTTTTCGGTTCGCTTTCCTCCTCGTTCTCGTCGCCGTCATCCGTCTTTTTCGCTTGTTTTACTTTAATAAAAAACACACCCAACATCGCTACAAAAGACAAAGCAAGTATCCAAGAAGAAAGTAAAGCAATGGTTATTACGATAAAAATATTTCCCATCATTTCGCCCATGGCATTTTCGGCAAGATAGAACGCTAAAAATGCGGCAGAAGTCGTCAAAGTTGAGATAAGTAAAGGTATTGTCAACTCTTTGGTCGCTGCAATAGCTGCTTTTCGTTGTGGCAAACCTTCGTTTATTTTCACCAAAATCGCTTCGGAAACCACAATCGAATTATCCACCAACATACCGAGTGCCATAATCAAAGCGGCAAGCGTGACTTGATTAAGTCCAACGCCCAATATATTCATGATCATCAACGACATCACCATTGCCAAAGGAATAAGACTTGCGACAACCATTCCCGTCCGAAATCCTAAAAATAGCAGCATCACCGCCAATACAATTAAAATAGATTGCACGACATTCACTACAAATCCATTGACTTTTGCATTAACATAAATATCTTGAGAAGTGATTCGCTCGATGGAAATTCCTATTGGAAAACGGGCGTTATAATTGACTATTTTCTCATCTATCTTTTCGCCTAAAGTCGTTAAATTCTCTCCTTTTTTCAATGCCATCGCAATGACCAAACCATCATTTCCGTTGACTTTTACTTTATTATCCGTTGGCGTTTTATAGCCCAATCGAATAGTCGTAATATCGCCCAATTTGACCAATTGCTGCTGTCCGACCTTGATTAATGTATTCCTTAAATCATCTAAATTTTCATAATTTCCCGTAGGTTCGATGACAATACGTTCCTTATCCAACACGACTTGACCGCCAGGGAAAACAATATTGGTTGATGAAATGGTATTTTTAACTTGATTGGCAGAAATACCGTATTGTGCCAAACGAGCATTATCAAATTCTATAAAAATTTGCTCTTCTTGCGCTCCGCTAATCTCGACCCTTGCGACCTCGTCCAATCGAATAATATCATCTTTTACCTCATCGGCATAGGATTTCATTTCCGAATAAGAATAGCCATCCGCGCCTAAACCTAATTGAATACCATAAACTACGCCGACGCCATCATCTTTCACATTAGGTCCAAAAATATTATCAGGCAATTCCATTCTAATTCCATTTGTTTTTCGACGAATTTTATCCCAAATAGCTTGTAAATCCTCCTCTTTGACGTTATCTGAAAGTTTTGCTTTTATAATAGAAAGACCTGTGCGGCTTTCGCTTGTGACAGTTTTCAATTCAGGAATTTCCTGAACAACTTTTTCTATTTTATCGGTCACTAATTTTTCCACTCGTTCGGGCGAAGCACCAGGGAAATTTGTGATAATACTACATGTTCTAATCGTAAAAGACGGCATCGCATCTCGTGATAATTGACTGTAGCCCATCAATCCAAGAATAGTAATGACCACAATTATCAATATCGTTACCCGATTATTATCTAATGATATTTTTGTAATATTCATTTTGTCTAAAATAAAAGTCAGAGGAAATTCAAGTAATGATTATAAATTAGCCTCGAACTATTTTGTTGAAAAACGCATAACACGTTATTTTAAAAGGTATGATGAAACGTTCAATGCTTACTTCAACAACGTCACTTCCATACCGCTCATCAATACATTCAATCCTGCGATAGCCACCAACTCATCTGTTTTAACGCCACTTTTTACTTCAAATCCTTGCGGTAATAATCGACCTATTGTTATCTTTCTCTTCTCGACTTTATAATTACCATTGGTGTTTTTATTTAAAATAAACACAAAATTACCTTCGGTATCTTCGCCGACTGCACCAACAGGAGCAACGATTTCCGCATTGGTCTTTTTGCTATTTACATTAAAAATAAAACTAACATTTGCTGCCATTCCAGGACGAATTTGAGCGATAGATTTATTTATTCCAACGATGACGGGATAAGTCGGAGATGAACCCGACGCAAAAGCAACCTGCTCAATTTTTCCTGTGATTTTTTGACCGACCGCCGCAGGAAAAGTAATATTCACAGATTGTCCTTTTTTGATTTTATCAATCATCACTTCTGGCATGCCAACTTCGACGTTCAAATCGCCTTCGCTGCTAATCACCGCTATCGCTCTTCCCGAACCAACGATTTCATTCGGTTCAGCATTGAGTTGCGTAATCACGCCATTCATCGGTGCGATGAGTTTGGTATAATTCACCTGATTAGTTGCGGCTTCCACTTGTTTCGTCGAAGCCGTTACTTGTGTTGCTGCTGCATCATATTGTGATTTTGCGGCATCGTGTTGTGCTTTTGCGGAAGCATAAGCGGCTTTCATTTGCTCATATTCACTCAATGCAACGCTATTATTTTCGTACAATTTTTCTACTCTTTCATAAGCAGAACGAGCGTTAATCAATTGTCCTTCAGCACTTTTTAGACTTGCTTCGGCACTTTTAACATTCGCTTCTGCTCCCTTTTTTTGTGCGGTAGCTTGTTCCGTTTGAATATTATAATCGACAGGGTCAATCGTAGCGATGACTTGTCCTTTTCGTACTCGGTCACCCAATTTGACATTAACCGCACTCAAAGAACCGCCTACTTTAAAACTTAAATTGACTTCCTTTTCTGCTTTAGAAACACCCGAAAACGTATGTTCTTCTAAGCCTGTCGCTAAAGTCACTTTTTGAT
>CAZMEH010000739.1:0-1565 GCA_964564885.1 uncultured Saprospiraceae bacterium
ATATGTGGATAACTTTTTTTAAAAAAGTTATATAACCTAATCTCACTCACTTTCCTTTGTCGCAAAAAGACCACACTCCACAATAAAGCCAACCATTCAAAATAAAATCCGTTTCTTGAAAGTATTAGCGAGCATCTTGCTCGTTCGCACAAGTGTCCGCAACGTGAGCTGGTGCAAAACGGGTCGCCGAGAAATCGGGATGTAAACACATGATGCCCGTTAATACTTTTAAAAAATGATATACACATACACTCAAAAGCCGCTAAATACGGTTTTTGCAATAACTGACGATTACGAAAAAGACGAATATCAAATCAAGCAATGGACAGATACCATTAAGATATTGTGGAATAGAAGTGCCGAACCTATCGAGATTCGATTAGATGATATTTCTATCTCGCTCCAACCGAACCAAATCACGACAACCACTTATTTACAATACTTTTCTATACAGAAAGCAAACACGCCGTTGACAGCTTTGCTATTCAATCGCTCTTTTTATTGTATTCAAGACCATGACGCAGAAGTGTCTTGCAATGGAATTATATTTTTTGGAACGCAAGATATTCCGCTGATTTCGTTGGATGAAATCGAGCAGCGTAAGTTTGGATTGTTGTATGAAGTCTTGGTTGATGAGTTTCAAACGAAAGACAAAGTGCAAGGCGAAATGCTGGAAGTGTTGCTCAAAAGAATGATTATCAAAACGACTCGTTTGGCGAAAGAGCAATTGATTACTAAGAAATTGGACAATCATCAAGTAGATATTATTCGACAGTTTAATGTTTTGGTGGATAATCACTTTAAGGAAAAACGACAAGTTCAAGATTATGCAGACTTATTACATAAATCACCCAAAACGCTTTCTAATCTTTTTAGAACCTATAATGAAAAATCGCCTTTGCGGATTATTCACGAGCGCATCATCTTAGAAGCGAAACGCCTATTATATTATACAGACAAGTCAATTTCTGATATTGCCTATGATTTGGGTTATGAAGAATTGGCTCCGTTTAGCAAGTTATTCAAGAGAATTGAAGGAATCACGCCTAGTAAGTTTCAGAAAGGTAAAGTTTTTAAAGCTTTAGGGAAAAATTGACAATTAGCTAGGAAATTTGGTCTATTTATTACATTAGAAAGTATTGTATCTTTGCATTGAAACAAAACTAAAAAAGGTGATACAATTTACATTGCACGTTCTACAACTTGTGGCGACCTGTCCCGAAACCTCAGTGAGAACTTGCTATTAAATAAATTTATTATGAAATTATTAGCATCAGTTATTCAGTTTTTAAGTAAGAAAGAAGAGAAGATTGCAGCGCCTGAAGGTTTTTGTCCAAATTGTTGGGGCAGACAAGAGTACGAAGGAGAATTTTTGAAAGCGGTTCACCACGAAAATATTGATTTGAATAATGTCAATGAAAAGAAAGGTTGGATACAAGCTTATGCATCAGAGCAATTTGAAGGTATTAAATTAGAATCAAAAGGTGGTGTTTTAGAATGTAATGCTTGTAAATTAACTTATGAAGCGTAGGTCTTGAGAAGTGAGAAGTGAGATCGCTTCGCTG
>CAZMEH010000740.1:0-4540 GCA_964564885.1 uncultured Saprospiraceae bacterium
ATTTATTTTTCAAATAATAATGGTGAAATATTTTTTACACGATAAGTCAACAAGTCTAGCAAGTACACATAAAACAACTAATTGTGACTTTCATTATTTATTTTTTTTATATATATTTGTGAAATAAGTCAAAAACAACCACACAATACTCAATGTAGAAGTATCAATTGTATGACATCAGTCTTGTCTATATAGATTTTACCGAGCCTCCAAGAGCGAATACAAAACTTCTACACTTATCAAAATAAATAAATAAATGATGACTATTAGTAACTGTCTTCTAAATTTTTAGAAGATGTAGAAAATACTAATGTGAAAAAAACAATAACTATGGCTAATAAGGTTGAAACTTATTGGGGCGAGCAGTGGAATAAAGTTATTATTCCTCATAAAACAACGAACACGGATTATTTCATCTCAAACTTTGGGCGAGTTAAGAGTGTAGACCAAATAAGTACTCGGGAACGTTTAGTTAAAGGTTCTGTCAATCCAAATGGAAGTATACGTATCACCATTCGATTAGACAATAAGGACAAGCGTAAATATATATTAGTACATCGTTTTGTAGCTAATCATTTTTTAGAAAAACCATCAGAAGAATGTAAGTTTGTCGTGCATTTAGATTTTGATAAATCTAACAATCATGTTCAAAACCTTCAATGGATGACGCAAAAGGAGCTTAATACTCATGCGAAAACTAGCCCGCTTTATAAGCAAGCTAAAGGTAAACGAGAACTACATTATAAGTTGACGGAAAGTAAAGTCAAGGTGATTAAGAAAATGCTTCAAAGTGAAAATAGAACTAGATTACGAGTTATCGCAAAGCGTTTTGGGATTTCTCATACTCAACTCAATCGCATTCGTTCTGGCGAAAACTGGGGCGATGTAAAGCCTGATTAAGGCTAAATAACACGTATCAAACTAAACCTATAAGGCTTTTGAAACCTTATAGGTTTAAATGTTTACAGCTATCTAAGAATCCTTAAAAGCTGTGGTGCAAACTCAATTGCAATTGATTCTTCACCTTACCGTTATCCTTCTGAGCCATCATTCCTAACTGTACTTTTGCGTTGTCTTTTATAGAATAACCAACTGCACCATACAATCTATTTCTATCAAAAAACGGAACAAAATCAAGTAAGGTTGGCCCAATTTCTCGTTGACCGTTAATAAATAACTCATTATATAATGCGATATAAATAGCTCCTTCTGACAAAGTCGTTTGATTTAAAGGCACCGTTAGGAATAAGTTATAACGAAATCGGGTTCTAAAATCTTGACCTTCTACAAATCGTTGCTCCAGTCGGTAGCGATGTTTTAAATAAAAGCGTTCACCGATTTTATTTGGAATTAATACTTCCTGATAAATACGACTTTCTTGACTTGTTGCTTTACTATCGCCAAATGCTCCTGTACTAATAAATCCATATCCTGCTGTGAATAAAATATCAGATTTTTTCGGAGAATAAGTCAATCCGCCACGAAGTAGTAATTGTTCCAAATCACCAGCTACATTCCAGTTTCTGTATTGTACATCGCCTTGTAAACCAAAACCGCTGTCCTTGAACGAAGTGTTCCAAAAATACATATACCAGCCGCCGAGTTGATCTGCATCGACGGTAGTTTGTGTGAAAGATTGGAACGGTAGCGTTAGTATTAATGCAATTAGTAAGGATTGTAACGTTTTTTTCATCATTCTCTTTTTACTTTTCATCATTCTCTTTTTACTTTTGATTATTGTAATTCTTAGAAGAAAGAGCAGAGATGAGAGAACAGAGAGAAAGGTTGCTTAAGAATCTTTTCTTTTCTCTACTTCCTCCTCTCTCTTCTAAAAGATTCTACTTTTAAAATACTTTGAAATCATAAATGTTCATATAGGAAATAATTCCGTATAGTTAATTTTGAAATTATTAAAAAACTTCTACAGTCAAATTACTGTTCCTAAATATTTGTGCGCTAATATTAGCGACAGTCAAACAATTTAACAATTATTGCAATCTATTTAAACTTATTTAATGAAAAAATTAATATTTATAATCGCATTAGTCATTGGTACTCAAACGATGCAAGGTCAACAATTAAGCGACTTGTCATTTGGTACAAGCCAAACTTTTGAACTCGTCACTTGGAATATCGAATGGTTTCCCAAAAGTGGTCAAACTACAATAGATTCTGTCCGTACCATCATCGAAGCACTCAACGTAGATGTATTGGCATTACAAGAAATTAGCGATACCAATGATTTTAAAACAGTGATTGATGCTTTGCCTGATTATGAAGTTTTCTTTGAGACAAATTACTATGCTGGCTTGGCTTATGTTTATAATAAAACGACGGTCAATATTCAAAACTATTACGAAATCTATACGACTTCTAATTATTGGAATTACTTTCCTCGTGCGCCAAAAGTATTGGAATTGACTTTCAACGGTGAGGAGTTTATCATTATTAATAATCACTTGAAATGCTGTGGCGATGGGACGCTACTCGCTGGAGTCGCAAGTGATGAAGAGAACCGTAGATATCAAGCGATGCTGTTACTCAAAAACTATATTGACACCAATTTTCCAAATAAGAATGTGATTGTAACAGGCGATTTAAATGATATTTTGACAGATGGTGAACTCAATAATGTTTTTAAAGATGTTATTAATGATGATGAAAATTACTTGTTTGCTGATATGTCAATCGCTGAAGGTTCGATTTTCAATTGGTCTTATCCGAACTGGCCTTCGCACCTTGACCATATTTTGATTACCGACGAATTATTTGACGAATTCAACAAAAGTACAACGGTAACGGAAACCATTCGTATTGGTGATTATATGCAAGGTGGTTTTAATGATTATGATGCTAAAATATCTGACCATCGCCCCGTAGGTTTGAAGTTTGAACCAAATTATGTTTCTACGAATCAGTTGGTTTCAATTGATGATGTATTAACCGTTTTCCCAAATCCATCAAAAGGTTATTTGATGATTAATATTAAAAATCCAACACAAAACGCATTTATAGAAATCTATCATTTGAATGGTCAAAAACTAAAAACTATCGCTTTACAAGATGGTCAAACAAACATTGATTATAATTTCAATGATTTGCCAAATGGCGTTTACGGTCTTCAATATTTTTCTGATAATCAATCGGTTGTCATGCAAAAAATTGTAATTTTAAAATAGGAAAGCATTAACGGGTATCGGGATGTAAACACAAGATGCCCGTTAATACTTTAGCTCTACAAAATAGTCAAACGAGAATTGATTATGATTCCAATGATTTACCAAATGGCGTTTACAAACTTCTACACTTTTCTGATAATCAATCGGTTATTATGCAAAAATTTGTAATTTTAAAATAGGAAAGTATTAACCATAATTGAGACTTGTATAACACCTTTTAGAAGTACAAATAAAAGTAAAACTTGGGATGATTTAAAGATTGAAGAAGATACGCTTATCATTAAAAATCTAAATAATCACACTAAAGCTATTCGATTTAGCCCAAAATAACACCGACTAATAAAAAAATACTACCGCCTACACGATATATAAAGAACTTGTTTAAATTACGGAAAGGCTTTCTCATAAAAATAAAATTATAAAAAAGAGAACATGAAGCAATATGAACTAACAGGAGGTGCAAGAATTGGAAGAGGAAATGCGACTTATCCTTTTGCGAAATTAAAGGTGACTGCAAATAAACTTGAACTGAATGCTTCTATAATTGGAAATTTAGCTTTCTCGCCATCAGACATGATTTCAATTGAGCCTTACCAACAAATACCTATCATTGGAAAAGGAATAAAAATAACTCATAACGTTTCAAAGTATAAGGAGAAAGTAATTTTTTGGACTTTTAAGAATCCTAAGGAGGTGATTAATGAAATACGAAAAACGGGATTCTTAGATAATATGAATTTAGATATTTCAGCAAATGATGAGGAAATTATTTCAAAACAAAAACAAGGAGGTTTTCCAATAAAAAAATCATTTGCAACAGGAGCTGTCATCTTGTGGAACTTGATTTTCGTAATTAGTATTTTTAAATACTTTCAGAATCCAGCGGATGAAATGATGATTGAAAATACAATGAAAATTGCTTCGGGATTGCTGCTAGGTACTGCATTGCTGACGCTATTTTCAAAATCATTTCAACAACTGATTTTGAAAGAAGGTAGAAAGTTGGATGATATAAAAAGGTTTCTCTATTTGATAATATTAGTCAGTTCTTTACTGCTTTTAAATGTCATACTAATAACGAGTTCGACCTAAAAAACAAGAAAATTTAAAAATTATCTGTTAATATTAATTGTAATAACTTCGCTTCAATACTGAACGAAAATATCAACTATAGAATTTTGAACATCAATCCACATAATGAAAACGCTTCAATTAAATCAAAAAAACTAAACACTCTAAGTAATCGAACGATAAGACTTAGTGACAAAATACGATTCTAAAATAGTTATTATGGCAACTTTCATTAGTAAACCATAATTTTGCCGTTCATTGGAACGAATGTAAAAAAAAGCTTTTCAAAA
>CAZMEH010000741.1:0-3721 GCA_964564885.1 uncultured Saprospiraceae bacterium
AAAAGCCTTAGCAAATTTGCTAAGGCTTTTGTAGTAAGTACCTCGGGCGGGAATCGAACCCGCACATCCTAGAATACTGGATTTTGAATCCAGCGCGTCTACCAATTCCGCCACCGAGGCATTAAAAAAGCAAGGTTTGATAGAACCTTTAAAACATTTGTTCAGAAATAATTAGTTAGGTTTTGTTAAACCCTTATTCCTAAAGCGATGCAAACTTAGATAAATTTTCTTGTATCCGCAATAAATACTTCTGCTTAAAATAATAATTTTTCACTTCGATGAGTTCCAAAGCATCCGAATGAGCATCATCATAGTTTTCTATAATGCTTTCAATTGCTGCGTACAAGGTTGATTGTGTAGAAGTTAAGTCAGATTTGACTTCATTGAAAACGGCTTCATCAAAGCCAAATTCTAGTTCCATCAAATTTTCATTAATGTCCATCATTTCCATTAAAAAATCTTGCGGAATAGCATTTTTACCCTCTTCGGCTATCACCTTCTTCAAATCCAAGACATATTTCATTCTTTTGTTGAAATCAGTTAACGCTTTGTACGCTTCATTATTCAAAGAAGAAAGCGCTAGAATTTCCGCTTGCTTCGCTTCATCCTCTAGTGTATAGAAGTCAGGATGAAACTTTCTGCTTAACTCGTAAAACTTCCTTTTCAAAGCTTTTTTATCCACTTTAAAAGAAACAGGAATATCGTATAATTCGAAATAATTCAACTCGTATATAAATTACGAATTACGAATTACGAATTACGAATTGTATATGTTCAAATAGCCAATTCGTAATTCCTAATTCGTAATTCTTCATTAAAAAAAATTATCCACCAGTCCACCAACGCCAAATATCCATACCATTGGCAAATAAAACCAGACCAATTACAAGTGCAAAACCTATATAAGTAGAGTATTCCAATACTTTTTCGCTAGGCGCACGTCCAGTTACTAATTCATATAATAGGAACATAACGTGTCCACCGTCCAAAGCTGGAATAGGTAACAAGTTCATAAACGCTAGAATTAGAGAAAGGACAGCAGTCATTTTCCAAAAACGTTCCCAAACCCATTCTTCACCAAACATTTTACCGATAGAACCAAAACCACCAAGACTTTCAGAAGCAGCAATTTTTCCTCTTCCCATCTGACCAAACGCATTGATTTGTTTAGCTAATAAGTCGATTGATTGATAATAACCTTCTGGAACTGCTTGACTAAAAGAGTAATTGATTTCGTCCGCTTCGTAATATTTGCTAAAACCATAAGGTCCAACGCCAATTTTTCCTTCCTCGCTGGCTTTAACTGACAAGTTCAACGTATCAGTTCCTCTTAATACAGTTACTTTAACATCTTTGCCTTTGTGATTTTTCATTCCCTTAGCAAACTCATCAAAATAGATAACTGATGTATCATTTAAAGCAATAATTACATCGTCTTTTTTGAGTTTTGCGCTATCAGCAGGGCTATTTGCAATAACCGTGTCGATTGAAAAAGGTAAACGAGGAATAAGGAAATCTCCTTTATAACTAGCTAATTTACCCGTTAACTCTGGATTAACATCAAATTCTGTACGTTCGCCATTACGTTCAACTTGTACCGTTTTACTTTCGTTAAACAAGATGTTGTTACGAACATTTCGATAGTATTTAACTTCTTCATTGTCAACGGAAAGAATTTTGTCACCCGTTTTGAAACCAATTTCTTCTGCAAATGAATCTGCATAAAAACCATGTGTTTCGTTAACACTAGCGGTAGATAATTTCGTTTCGCCCCAAGTAAATAGTACAAGGATAAAAATGAAAATACCTAGAAAAAAGTTAACGGTTACACCACCAAGCATAACGATAAGACGTTGCCAAGCTGGTTTTGAGCGAAATTCCCAAGGCTTAGGAGGTAGAGCCATTTGCTCTTTGTCCATGCTTTCGTCAATCATGCCCGAGATTTTGACATAACCACCTAAAGGCAACCATCCGATGCCCCATTCCGTGTCACCACGCTTCATTTTGAACAGTGAGAAACCTGCATCGAAGAATAAATAAAATTTTTCTACACGAATCTTAAACCATCTTGCTGGCAAGTAGTGACCGAATTCATGCAATACTATTAAGATAGATAAACTCAATATAAGTTGAGCAACGATAATTAATACACCCATTTGTAGAATTATGAACCTGTCTGCCGACAGGCAGGTTAAAAATTAGGAATTACGAATTGTTGAATCGAAATGATTAACGTAAGGCAATTCTTTATTTTTATTTATCTTTTTATAATTGTAATTTATTCAGTGACATTTTAGTCCTGCTTCTATGCAAATTATAAAAGAATTGTTTATTTCAATATGAGATTAAACGCAAAAAAACGTAAAACCCTTTTGTTTTTTTCAGTGATATAGATGAAAAAGACCCGCAAATTTACAAAAAGCAATGAGCAAACCTTGGTTTTACAAGGATTTAAAAATGAAATTGTTTTGCAGATTATAAATTAGCTGTTTTTCTCTGAAAAAAATGGCTGTTTGAGGATTTTTGTGAAATAGTTGTTTTTTCTTGATCCAGAGAGGCTTGCCCCATTGTCTTCCAGTTAGTTACGACAATGAGGCAAGCCCCTCTGGACAAAAAATAAATAATTGTCAAAGAATCAAAAAATATAGTCATTGATGTTGTTTTAAAAAAGCCATACTTACTCAGGGTTGACATTATATTATAAAAATATTTAAGTATAAAAAATTGATATATAAGTATTTAATGTTTCGTCAACTGTGTTAAAGGTGAAACCATATTAGATGTTTTAGTTGATTTTTTATTATAAACTTGAATTAAAGTGTAAATTTGCAGCACCTAGTTGATTACATGAAATAATATAATGCAAAATAAAACTCGATTAGTTTTTAAGGTTCTATTAAAAACATTCTACGGACTGTTGGGATTAATAGCAATATTAGGAACTATACTACTGTTTTCAAATGTTTCTCCTAAACAAGATTTGGTTTGGAACGATAATTTGTCTGTTTCTAGAAATTTAGATTCGGAACATTACAGTACTAAATTTGATAGCTTATTTGAAGAATACGGTCAATTGAAAGTACTTCCTCAAGGCTATGAACTGCAAGCTTTACTCGCCTTGTCAAGGTATCCTGAGTTAAAAGATGTCAAAATAACGTTTGAATTTGTTCCAATTTCCGCACCGCTTGAATCTAATTTTGATACTCCAACTTTGCTGAGAAGAGGAGAATTACGCACTTATCGAATTTTGATTAGTAATGACACGACAACGATTTTTAAAAATGCGTTGTTTGATAAAATGCCATTCGATGCGCAGGTTGCGATGTTGACACATGAACTTGGTCATACTTTATATTATCATCAATTGAATCTTTTTCAAATTGGACGCTGGGGCATCAATTATTTAGCGAGCAAAGATTTTCAGCGAACACACGAAAGCGATACTGACAGAATGGTTATCTATCGAGGTTTGGGTTGGCAATTGTATGAAAGTGCGGATTTCTTCAAACATGTTTTTGAACAAATGGTTAAGAAAGGAGAAATCAGCGCAGATTTTCTTGAAGGAGAAAGTAATTATTTAAATAATAATGAAATCCTTGAAGAAATGAAGAAACTTCCTGCTTACAATTCCGTAATGCCTGAATTGTAAAATTATTTATGCTTAAAAATATGAAATACCACGTTTACTAAACTTCAAAAGTTTAGTAAACGTAAATCTAAG
>CAZMEH010000742.1:0-5561 GCA_964564885.1 uncultured Saprospiraceae bacterium
TTTGCTGTTCATGATAATATTTTAAAATTAGTTTTATTTAGTGTAACAACATTTTTGAACATATTCAAGTTTCTTAACTAAAATATATAAAATAATATTTACTTTAATATTGCACCAAACGGAACTACGAACTCTTATATAAATTCTCGATATCATGAACAGCAAACATTTACTTTTAGTATTGCTTTCCTTTTTAATTAACATATCTTTTTCAGACGCTCAATGTTTAGTTGGTGATTGTAAAGACGGTTATGGGAAACTAGTATACAAAAACGGTGACACATACATTGGTCAGTTTAAAGATGGTAAAAGTCACGGACAAGGCATATGCGTCTACTCTAATCCTGAATTGAAAGGGATGAAGTATGCAGGCTCTTGGAAATCAGGTAAAATCGAAGGTGAAGGTCGTATGTATGAAGCTAATGGAGCTGTAAAACAACAAGGTATTTGGGAAAACAATCGTTATAAGAATCAAGGTTTTTATGGTTGTATTTCTGGTGACTGTCAAAACGGTTACGGGATCTACCTTTTTGAAAATGGAACAAAGTATTTGGGTATTTTCAAAAATAAAAAGCCAGCTGTTCAAGGAACTGTGTTTTATGTAAATGGTTCTAAATATGTCGGAGAATGGAAAGACAACAAAAGAAACGGTAAAGGAACTTTCTTTACTCCTGATGGTCACTTTAATGAAGGTATTTGGGCAAACGACAATCATGTCGGTAGCGCAAAATCTTCTAAAGGTTGCGTTGAAGGTGATTGTAATGACGGTGCAGGTGTTTATATTTATGGCGATAACACTCGTTATGAAGGTGGTTTTCAAAACTCAGTAGCTCACGGTAAAGGTACTTGTTATTATGCTGATGGTGATATGTATTCAGGATCTTGGAAAGATCACAACTTTCACGGATACGGAACGATGTATATTAGTGATGGTACAATTCTTAAAGGAATGTGGAGAGGTGGAGAATTCATCGGAAAAGCTGAAGAAGTTGAAACTGAAATTCGAGCTGACTCTTACGCACAACCTAAGGTTTGGGCTTTATTAGTTGGTGTTGCTCGTTATTCTCATATGAAGAGTTTGAAGTACACGGATGATGATGCATATAGAATGTATGCTTTCTTAAAAAGTCCAGAAGGCGGTGCATTACCAGATAATCAAATGCGAGTATTGATTGATGAAGATGCGACAAAAGTAAACATCGTTACTGCAATGCAAGATATTTTTGGAAAAGCATCTGAAAACGATATGGTATTATTTTACTTTTCAGGTCATGGCTTGAAAGGTTCTTTCTTACCAATTGACTATGATGGTACTGAAAACAAATTATACCATACTGAAATCACAAACCTTTTAGCTGAATGTCCTGCAAAATTCAAAGTTTGTATTGCTGACGCTTGTCACTCAGGTAGTGTAGAAGAAAGTATGGCAAGTATCAAAGGTCCTCAAAGCATTATCGAATCTTACTACGAAGCATTCCAAAATTCTGCTGGTGGTACTGCATTGATGATGTCTTCAAGGGCAGAAGAAACTTCAATTGAAAACAATGGTTTACGTCAAGGTATTTTCAGTCACTTCTTAATTAGAGGATTGAAAGGCGGTGCAGACCAAAACAATAATAATGTCGTTACAGTAACTGAATTATTTGAATACGTTAAGGCTAATGTAATGTATTACACAAATAATTATCAAACGCCTGTAATGTACGGTGAATATGATGATAATATGCCTTTGGGCGTTATAAGATAATCTTATTATAATATTGAGAAAATTAAAAAGCTTCTATCCATCAGGGTAGAAGCTTTTTATATTAGTTTTCGCCTCATGTGAATACTGAAATAGATAAAAGCAAAGTTTGCTGCTGAGGTAGCTAAAGTAGCTTATAGGTATAACATATTCATAGCTTAATTGTAAAAGCACTCGACGACGAATCAAGAGAGTTTAGGTTTGATTCCTGATGAAGTCGCAACGATTAAAATTAGAAAATGATAATAGGTGTTGGAGGCGTTAGCCGAAGTGGAAAAACGACCTTTGCTAAAGAATTACAAGTACATTATCAGCATAAAGGAAAAAGTGTAAGGTTGCTTTCACAGGATAATTATGTTATTGCAGAAGAGCTGATACCTAAAGTCCAAGATAGAGTAGACTGGGAATTACCACAAACGATAGATTTGTCAAGGTTGTTAAAGACAATAGAAGCTAATCAAGCGGATGTTTTAATCATAGAAGGATTATTTGCATTTGCTTTTGAAGTGTTGAATAAACGTTATGATTTAAAAATATTCCTTAAAATAGGCAAAGAAATATTCTTATACCGTAAATCAATTGATAGAAGATATAACGAGCCTCAATGGTTTATAGAACATATTTGGAAAAGCTATTTGAAGTATGGAAGCATTGACGAAACAGATAAAATATACAATATTCTAAATGGAGAAGAAGCAATAGGTATAAACCAAAAAGAACCATTCTTATCATAAGAATGGTTCTTTTGTTTTTTTCTGAAATCTAAAATCGTTAATAAGCTTACCCTTCAAAGTGAAAAGAAATCGTGAAAGTTCTAGATCTTACCTTATCTAAAACATTAGAATAACTTAAATTTTCGTTGTAAATCAAGGTATTACTCAAACCATGAGAAACTTTAATTTCTGGTGAAAATATAAAGTAAGGGAAAAATATTTGTACACCTGCGCCAACTTCTATAGAAAAATCAGAAGGTGCGACCTTTAGTAATTGTGTATTTTGACGAGAGCGAGAATTATTTGCTACATCAAAGGAATACTTTCCGCCACCGATGATAAACAGCCTTAAATCTTTGTAAGGATCAGATTTATAACGAACATGAAAAGGTAGTTCGACAAAAACAGATTCTATCCGTTTTTCAACTCTACCCGCTTCAAATGTTGTATATTCTATTGATCTATCCGTAAAAGATAAGGTTGGTAAAAATCGGAAATCGAAATATTGACCAATTTTAAGATTAGTAACAATACCAAGATTGAAACCTCCGCCTGTTGTAGTTTCCGCTATTCTAATACTATCATTTTTAATGAAGTTATCAGAATGAACAACACTATATTTTGCAGAATTATACGCTAGCGTAATTCCGAAATAATAAGGTTTTTGCTGAAAATCAAGGAAATTGTACGTTCCTTTGATTTGAGCATTTGCGCTATTGGTCAGCATTAGTGCGACGAAAATACCAAGCAGTGTTGGTATTATTTTTTTCCCAAGTATATTGAGCATATTCCTAAACTTAGTGGTATGAATTGAGTTGATTGATAACCTAGTTTGTTTAATATACTTACAAATTTGCTGCCATCTGGAAAAGCTTGCACCGATTCATACAAATACTTGTATGCTTTTGGATCTTTTGACGTCATTTTTCCAATAAATGGCAAAATATATTTGAAGTAGAAATTAAACAGCTGTTTGAAAGGAAATATTGTTGGTTTTGAAAATTCAAGTACAACTACTTTGCCACCTGGTTTCAAAACACGAAACATTTCCGCCAATCCCTTCTCTAGGTTTTCAAAATTTCTTACACCAAATGCAACGGTTATTGCGTCAAAGGTATTGTCTTGAAATGGCAAATTTTCAGAATCTCCTTCTTCTAAAGTGATCACTTGTTGAAGGTTTTTCTTAGTAATTTTTTTTCTACCAATCGCTAACATTTCGACAGAAATATCAATACCAATCACTTTTTCGACACCATTAATACGCTTAACAGTCTCTAAAGCCAAATCAGCCGTACCCGTTGCCACATCCAAAACAACCTTAGGCTGATCCGCTTGTAGCAATTTGATAGCTTTTTTTCTCCAAGTTTTGTCTATTCCCAATGAAAGCACCCGATTTAACAAATCATAATAAGGCGCAATATTATCAAACATGTTTGACACTTGCGTTTTCTTACTTCCTGTTGCTTCGTATGGTTTTACTATTTTTGAATTTTCCATTAAAGTATTTTTATACAAATTTTTGCAAAGTTACACTAGAGTTTAGACTATTTAAATATCAGACAAATTAAATTTCAAAAAGTTTTGAAACGCTATATAAATTGCTTTTGTTTCCTTTTAATATACAAGGTTATAAAAACTATTTTTTAATTTCGGAGAATACAATAATAAAGAGTTAGATGTTTTGATTTATAAGTATTGCATTTTTAAAATTCAATAACTCATAACTCAATAATTCAATGAACTTGTTTTAGAATGAGTTTTTTAACAAGTTCAATAATTCGAAATTCAAAATTAATTATGAATACACAAATTAAACTAGCAGTAAGACCAAAAGGACTTCCAACGGATGCAACGTGGAATATCGAAAAAAATGAAATCCCAACAGCAGGAGAAAACGAAATGGTGGTCAAAAACCTTTATTTGTCAATAGATCCAGCGATGAGAGGTTGGTTAATGGATAGAAAATCTTATTTGCCGCCAGTTCAGATAGGCGAAGTGATGCGTGCTTTAGGCGTCGGTCAAGTGATGGAATCGAATATTGCAAAATTCCCAGTCGGTGCTTATGTGTCAGGCGCAGGAGGTATTCAACAATACTCTTTGACAAACGGTAAAGGTTGGTTTCAGGTTGACCCAAATCTAGTTCCGTTGCCAGTTTATACGAGTGCGATGGGAATGACAGGATTTACCGCTTATTTTGGTTTGTTGGATGTTGGAAAGCCAAAAGAAGGCGAAACGGTTTTAGTTTCAGGCGCAGCAGGTGCAGTAGGTAGCATGGTTGGACAAATCGCTAAACTAAAAGGTTGTCATGTAGTTGGTATTGCAGGAAGCGACGAAAAATGCGATTACGTAGTGAACGAATTGGGTTTTGATGCTTGTATCAATTACAAAACAGAAAACGTTTTCAAAGGTATTAAAACACATTGTCCAAAAGGCGTTGATGTTTATTTTGATAATGTCGGTGGCGATATTTTAGATTATGCTTTGGCAAACCTTAGTTTCAAAGCAAGGGTCGTGCTTTGTGGCGCAATTTCTCAATACAATGCGATTGACCCAGTAGGTCCAAAATTCTACTTGTCGCTTTTGACAAATCGTGCTAAAATGGAAGGTTTTGTAGTGATTGACTACGCTCACCGCTATCAGGAAGCTGCTCAAGAAATGGGTAAATGGCTGATGGAAGGTAAGTTGAAAACGAAAGAACATATCGAAAAAGGTATCGAAAACTATCAAGCTACTTTTATGAAACTATTCAATGGTGACAAAAAAGGTAAGTTGATTTTACAAGTGAACGAAGCCTAATAGTTTGCACGATTGACAATGGACAACGATGGCTGAAATATCAGTTTGGGTTAAGCCATTAGTGTTATACTACGAAGCCTAAAATATCTAAATTAGTCTTAGCGGCTTTAATTAGCTTCATCGCTGCTTGTACTTGGGAATATACAAAACCCAATGTACAAGCAGCGTTTTTTTATGAGGAATGGTCGTCTTTAGATTCTTTGTCTAGTTTATAAGGTGGTAGAATGTTTGGTTAGTTGGTAATCTATGTTTATTTTTGTTCTTAGCAATGTTGCATGAGTTAGTAAGCCATTTTACTGTAAGAAATG
>CAZMEH010000743.1:0-1710 GCA_964564885.1 uncultured Saprospiraceae bacterium
AATACAAAACCATTATTCCGCATAATTTAGTGGGTTATGGTCGAAAAGGTCAAGCCTTGAAGGAAGTCATTTTAGTAGTTGACCAAAGTGGCTCGATGGCTTCGTCTGTGGTTTATGCGAGTGTTTTTGGTGCGGTGATGGCTTCGCTGAAATCCTTGAAAACCCATATGATTGTGTTTGATACTTCAGTTGTTGATTTGACTAAAAAATTAGAAGATCCAGTTGATATTTTGTTTGGAACGCAACTCGGCGGCGGAACGGATATTAACAAGGCTTTGGGTTATGCGCAAACACTTATCAAATCGCCTAGTGATACGATTCTTCTTTTGATTAGTGACCTCTACGAAGGTGGCAACAAGACCGATATGCTCAAAAAAGTGCATCACATCAAATCTTCTGGCGTTCAATTTATCACGCTTTTGGCGTTGAATGACGAAGGCGCACCGATGTATGATAGAAGTATTGCAGCAAGTTTTGCAGCGATTGATATTCCGTCATTTGCTTGCACGCCCGACCAATTTCCGCCTTTAATGGCTGCGGCTATCAATAAGGAAGATATTGGAAAATGGACGCAACGACAGGGAATTGTGAAGAGATGATTTTGAATGGATAATGGATAATTAATAGCGAGTTCTCGCCACAAGCAATTGACAATTGACAACGAAAAGGTAATTGATGTTTCTGACAGTCCCGAGTGCTCGTGAACGATCTCGCAGCGATACCGATAGGTACTGTATAGAAAACCAAAAGTCGTATGATTTGATTTGTAAGGAAAGTGTATTTTTACCTTTCAAATTTAAAACACAACCTAACCATGAACCATTTTTACAAAATATTCCTAGCACTTTTCCTCTTTTTAAATATTTCACAAATATCCGCTCAACAAGACACCATCCGAAAAATTGGATTTTCGGGTATTCCCATCGTTGCTTCTTCACCCGAAACGGGTTTTAAATATGGCGCGTTTGGTCAAGTCTCATTTGATTTATATAAAAATAATACAGAGAGCCGTGCGTCTCAATTTAAAATAGGTGCCACTCATTCTGTTAAGAATCAATTTTCTATTGATACGGATTTCTTCTTGTTTGGGCGAGATGAAAGCTATTTTATCATAGGTACTGTTGATTACAAAAACTGGTTTGACAGACATTATGGTTTGGGAAATGATGCTGGTAATCAAATTATAGAACATCGTTTTGACGAAAATGCTACGACTGACACGCTGAACTACTTAAACTATGGTTTAAATATTTTTATCACTCAAGTATCTTATAATAAGAAAATCCGAAAAGGTTTGTTTGTTGGTGCGATACTGGATTATTATAGTAGTAATAAGTTTTCAATCTCGGCGGATAGCACAGAAATTCAAAATAATGAAATCATAGCAAACGATATGGTTGGTCAATATTTGGGCTTAGGTTTCAACGTCATGTACGACACAAGAGATAATATTAACAATCCATCTAAAGGTGCTTTTGTTCAGCTATCTAACGTCAATTATCGAAAATGGCTCGGTGGTGATTTTGAATTTCACACCTTCAATTTGGATGCTCGAAAATATTTTAATGTAGTCAAAGACCAAACCTTCGCTATCCGAATGTTGCTCGCTAGTACTATTTCTGATGAAGCGATACCATATAGTGGTTATCAACGACTGGGTGGAAGTAGGTTATTGAGAGGTTATTTTGATGGTACTTATTTGGATAAAAA
>CAZMEH010000744.1:0-2257 GCA_964564885.1 uncultured Saprospiraceae bacterium
TGGCTTCGTCTTCTAAGAAAGAATAAACCGTATTATGAGATAAACTCTCTTTTGAAATAGGATTATTTACATAGCAATTGAATGTTAAATCATTAGAGTTTTCATTAATTTCAGCTCTACAAAGTCCTCTGTTATACGTTCCAATCCAAATGACATCTTTACTATCTACATAAATATTAGTTGTTCGATTTGAACTAATACTATTTGAATTCTTAGGATCGTGCTGATAAGTGATTATTTTCTCCGTTCCATCAGCATCAATAAACAGCTTATGCAAACCGCCGCCCCAAGTTCCAAACCAAATATTCCCAAAGGAATCTTCTGCGAATGAGTTGATGCGATTCGATTGAATACCGTTTGGATTATCTTTATTAAATGCATAACGAACAAATTGCTCTGTTTTAGAGTCAGGCGAAATATCGAGTATTTTATACATTCCTCCGCCATCGCTACCAATCCAAATCCTATTCTTAGAATCCTTAAACATTCCTCGAATAACAGGATGTGCTAATGAATTTTTATTATTTGCTTCATGCGGGTATTGAATACATTTAAGTTCGGTGTCATTGTATTCTAAAATTTTGCAAACACCATTACTCGTTGCGACCCAGAGGTGACCATATTCATCTTCTATGATTTTACGAATATGATCATCTGTTAGGCTAGTAGGGTTTTCAGCATTTGCATAATAAGTAATAAAATGATTGTGCTCCGGAATATATCGACAAAGCCCGTTTTCTGTTCCAATCCAAATGATACCTTTACTATCTTGAAATACTTGTTTTATAACGAGATCACTAATGCTATTCGCTTTCTTGGAATTGGGTCTGAATATTTCAAAATCATAACCATTGTAAACATTCAAACCGTTTTCAGTAGCAATCCAGACAAAACCTTTGTCATCTTGAATCATTGAATGAACCGTCGTATGTGACAATCCTTCATCAATAGATATTTGGTCAAACCTTAGTCGGTCTTGACTAAAGATTGATAATGGAATAAAGAGTAAAAAAATGATTAATTTGTAATTCATGGATGTAATCAACGTCCCGATAACTATCGTGGGTTTCCCGTTTATGCTAATATTAGCTACTAGTAATTGTGAAAAATGGGCAAATGCCCGTTAATACTCTGTAATGTTAATGTGTAGATTTTAAAATAGTGACATTTAAAATACGTTTTTTTTTAAAAGAGGCATTTTTTCTTATTGTGAACTTCAAATAATGTCAAATTTAATGATTAGAATGAATGTAAGAAACATTTTGGATAAGAAGAGATCATTTTTTGTATAAAAAACGATTATGTTTGTCTGAAAAGCATCGTTTTTTCAAAAAAGTTATTAATATTAGAGCTGAATATTAAATTTAGGTGATAGGCTCAAGGAGCGAAGTGTCGTAAAAGTAGCATTAAATATGAAATTAGCTATTTTATCTAATGATTTTTCTGATATCTCGCAACTGATTTCTGCCTCCTAAACAATTATAATCATCCATTTTTAAAAACTAACTGATTGTATGAATTACTTTCAAGGTGAAACACCTGATAATTATGAGCAGAAGTGTCTTTGTGTTTTAGTTGTTGATACTTCTGGCTCTATGGCAGGTGAGTCTATTAAGCAGTTAAATAGAGGTTTGCAAGAGTTTTATAAAGCGGTCGAAGAAGACATGACCGCAGCTAATCGCTTGGAAATCAGTGTGGTTACTTTTGGTAGCACCGTCAAGCATCTTCAAGAACCTTCATTGATTGATAATTTTAATATGCCAATGCTGCAAACTAGCGGAACCACAAAGTTGGTTGATGCAGTTCGTATGGCTATGGAAAGTGTCGAAAACAGAAAACGTTGGTACAAAGAAACAGGTCAACCGTATTATAGACCAATTATGGTCTTGATTACAGATGGTGAACCTGATTACGATCAAGACGTAGATGGTTTGTCGATTGAGATTGATGATGCGGTGAATAATAAAAAATTCACATTTTTTGGTTTAGGTGTCAAAAATTATAATCATAAGAAATTAGCACAAATTTGTCCAGTTTTAACACCTCCGTTACCATTAGATGGCTACCGTTTTACGGAGTTCTTCAAGTGGTTGAGTAACAGTATTAGTGTCATCACGAAGTCGAAAGATGGCGAAAATGTTACGCTTCCTCCTGTTAGCGGTTGGACGCAAATGGAAATATAATTTGGTTCTTTGAAAATTATTGTGGAAGTTTCAAAAATCGGCTGACGGCGAACGGTTGACGGCAATCAGCTTGC
>CAZMEH010000745.1:0-9329 GCA_964564885.1 uncultured Saprospiraceae bacterium
TTATTAACTGATGTTACGCAAAAGATTAAATAAAGCATTAACGTAATCAGTATTTGAAACTTAAAACAAGTGGGTCTTTGACAATTTCTGCGTTTTAGTCCAATATTCATTTTTGCAGAAATTGTCAAAAGCCAAACAACTAAAACTACCTTAGAGTTTCGTAAATCGCTCACTATCTACTTCTTCTAAAACCTCAATATTGGTTAGCATTCCGCCACCTCGATTACCACTTAATTTTATCTGACCATATTGATTATAATCTTTCCAAGGCATCGTAAATCGTGGTTCGCTGTTCGCTGCATCCTCGAAATAATCCCATTGACAAACCAAGTTGGTAGTTGTATCGACATAGACATTATATTTATGCTCAGGTGTTAATCCAACATTATCAAATGTCAATTGTAGCATTTTAGTCGTTGTGCTATCCAACGTTTTTGCTATTCCTTTATACTTTAAAGTCACACCAGAATCTTTTAATTTGAAAGGCATAACCAACCAGTAAGAGTCGTTTATCCAAATCGTAATGGCTTTATTCAAATACTTATCTTGCAAAGAATTTTTCTCCGTCATTACTTGTCCATTGACCATTGCTTGACCTGTGCTATCGTTCACATTTACTAAAATTACTTCTTTAGTTTTTGGAATTTCAATACGGACATTTCCAGTCCATTTGTCCCAAAGTAAAGAACGACGACCAAAAAACGTCCAACTGATATAGCGTGTTTCTTTCCAGTTTTCGTAACCGCCCATGGCTTCCATCACATCGTCAGCAATCAGAATTGCTTCTGCATCTGAGTCATCTAAGTTGAAACCCGAAGCAGGCGGATTTCCATGAGCGTTATTTAATGTTCCTGCGTTGCCGTCAGTGTTTTCATTATTGCAATTATAAAAAGCAATAGACATAAAGCATAAAAATGGTAAAAAGTATTTCATGGTAATTTTTTTAAACTATCAATTAAAATTAGTGAATTGACTATACTTATCGTTTGTCCAAAAGTTTGTTGACAATCTTATTTTCTGTATTTTCGGCTAAATTTAATTAAAAATCAAATGAAACGATACATTTTCTTAATTCCTTGTTTTATCTTATTCCTAGGCTGCGGTTCGTCAGAACAAACTTCAAATAAAATAGACCCATCGCCAGATAGCAGTATTACAAAGACAACGGCAATAAATGACCAAGACGAAGAGTTTGAGGTTTCATTTCCAACGCTAGAACCAATCAATCAAAGCGAAATCAATGATGAATTAACGGCAACACTCAAAGGTATTTTAAAAGCAGTTGATAATAAAAATATTTCCAAGTTATTAACTTACTTCGATAAAAACATCAAAGTTAGCTTTGGCGGAGATAGCGGTATTGAAGGTTTAAAAAGCTATTGGAAACTCAATAAAAATCCTCGCAAATCAGAAATTTGGCAAGAAATCAAAAATGCTATCGAAATTGGCGGAACTTTCGAAGATGACAACAATTATTGGACGCCTTATGTTTTTACTAATTTCCCAGAAGCGTATGATGTTTTTGAAAATGCTGCTGTTGTTGGAACTGCCGTTAGAATGCGAGACAAACCAAGTTTGAAAGGCGAAATCATTGCTGAATTAGATTACGAAATTGTCAAACTAACTAATACAGAAGGGCAGCAACGAGAAACTATTGGCAATGAAATTCATTATTGGAATGAAGTCATTCGTCAAAATAATCAGAAGGGATACATATATGGTAAGTATCTTCGTAGTCCAATTGATTACCGCATCGGCATGACTAATGACTCTGGAAAATGGTTAATTGATATATTTGTAGCAGGCGACTGATTTTTTTAATCTCAAAATGTGGAATGTACAATTCCAAGGTTTCCACCGAGCGATTGGGGCAGGCAGGACAAGTTGTTCAATTGAAGACTTAAGTTTATAATACTATAATTTTTCATCTTAAAACATCGAAATATTAAGGCTTTGAAAAAATTAACTCTGTGTCCTTGTGTCTCCGTGTTCATATTTTACTAATATACAACTCAACTAATATCTGACAGCGAAGCGATCTGACAGAGAACGAAGTGAACGTTCCGACACCTGACAGCAAAGCGGTCTAAATTATAAAATATTATGAAAAAAATACTATTCAGCGTTTTATCAATGGTTTTTGCCATTTCATTAACAGCACAAAAGCAACAAGTGACATTAGAAGACATCTGGGAAAAAGGCACATTCTCGCCTCGGTATGTTTCTGGCTTCAATTTCTTGAACGACGGAAAACATTATACGAAGCAAGAATACAACAGCATAAAATCTGTTCACCAAATCATTAAATACGATTTAACAACAGGTGAAAAGGTAGCAACTATTTTTGATGGAGAAGAACTAAAAGAACACAACGGCGAGTTGAAAGGTACTTTTTCTGGCTATAATTTTAGTACAAACGAAGACCAAATCTTATTGGCAACCGCTAAAAAAGGTATTTATAGGCATTCGTACGTGGCGAACTACTATATATATAATATCAAATCAAAGGAAATAAAGCCATTGTCGGATGATGGAAAACAGCGTTTAGCTGCATTTAATCCTGCTGGTGATAAAGTGGCTTTTGTTCGGGAGAATGACATTTTCATTAAAGACTTAGCAAGCGGAACAGAAAAAAAAATCACTAGCGATGGCGCATTCAATGACATCATCAACGGTGCTTGCGATTGGGTTTATGAAGAAGAATTTGGTGATGATAATGCTTTCACTTGGTCGGCTGATGGTCAGAAAATTGCTTTTTTACGATTTGACGAAAGTCGTGTAAAAGAGTTTTCAATGACGAAATACACAGGCGCAATGTACCCGGAGGAGTTTGCCTTTAAATATCCAAAGGTTGGTGAAGACAATGCCATCGTTACGGTTCACATTTACAGCTTAGCCGATAATAAAACGATTAAAGTTGAAACAGGAACGGAAACAGATATTTATTTTCCTCGCATCAAATGGACAAACGACCCAAATCAATTGGTTGTTTTTCGTATGAATCGCCACCAAAATCATTTGGAATTGCTTTTGGCAGATGCTAAAACAGGTTCAACGAAATTGCTTTTGGAAGAGAAAAGTAAGTATTACGTTGATATTCATGATAACTTGACTTTCTTAAAAAATGGTACTCAATTCATCTGGACAAGCGAAAAATCTGGTTTCAATCATATCTATTTACATGATATGGGCGACAAAGAAACGCGTGTTTTGACTAAGGGCGAATTTGATGTAACGAGCTTTCATGGTCTTGACGAAGAGCGCAATATGATATTTTATCAAGCGGCGGCAACTAACCCGATGGAACGTCATTTGTATTGCATGGATTTGAAAAAAGACAAAACTCGTCGATTGACAAAAGGCGATGGACAGCACTCAGCGCAGTTCAGCAAGACTTTTGACTATTTTGTAAATAACTATTCTTCTGCTAATGTTCCTTATGAATTTACTGTAAAAGACCATAAAGGAAAGGTGCTTCGTACGATTGAAAATAATAGTGACTTAGTTAAGAAATTGGACAAATTTGATATTGGAGAAGTTGAATTTTTAACGATTCCAACAAAAGATGCTCAATTAAATGCATGGATGATTAAGCCCGTTGGCTTTGATAAATCTAAAAAATATCCTGTTTTAATGTACGTCTACGGTGGACCAGGTTCTCAAACCGTGAATGACCGTTGGATGGGACAAAACTATCTTTGGTATCAGCATTTGGCATCAAAAGGCTACATTGTTGTTTCTGTTGATAATCGTGGAACAGGCGCAAGAGGTGAGGAATTTAAGAAAATGACTTACTTAGAATTGGGTAAGTATGAAACGATTGACCAAATCGAAGCGGCAAAATATTTAGGGACACAATCATATATTGATAAAGACAGAATTGGTATTTTCGGTTGGAGTTACGGCGGCTATATGTCTTCATTGTGCTTGTTTAAAGGTAACGATTACTTCAAAACAGCGATTGCAGTTGCGCCAGTGACTAATTGGAAATGGTATGATTCTATTTACACGGAGCGTTATATGCGTACTCGTAAAGAGAACGAAAAAGGCTACGAGCAAAATTCACCAATCAATTTTGTGGATTTGTATAAGAAAGGAAATTACTTGTTGGTTCACGGTGTAGCGGATGATAATGTTCATTTTCAGCACACGGCAGAGATGACAAACGCATTAATCAAAAGCAAAAAACAGTTCGATACTTATTTTTATCCAAACCGTAATCATAGTATTTATGGTGATAATGCTAGAATTCACTTGTACACTAAGATGACGAATTTCTTGTTGCAGAATTTGTAAATAATAATCAAAATAGGCTAATAATTTGTATTTATTATCAAAATTGCATAACTTATATTTGTATAAATTAGGGTTCTTTGAAAAATCCCGTAGAAGTTTCGAAAATCGGCTAACGGCGCACGGTAAGGCAAAACCTTTTTTCTACGAAAAATATTTTACCACGGAATTTTTCAAAGAACCTAAATTATTACAACAATATGAATATAAATATACTTGATAGGAAAACAGGTTATGAAAAACCTGCAACAATTGAGTTAATTCAACAAAAGGAATTACCATTGAAAAAGGATGGATGGAATTTTAATTGGAGAAAACTATTCACCGTTGAAGGTTCAGAAATTTTTAAATTGTCTTTAGTCAATACGCCAGAAATAGTTGAAGGGATTTTAATGTTGACTTTGTTCAATGACGAGATGGTTTTTATGAATAATATAGAAGTTGCTCCTCAAAATATTGGAAAAAGTAAGCAACTTGACCACATAGCAGGTTGCTTATTGGCTTTTGCCTGTAAACAAAGTTTTGAAAAAGGGAAAGGCAATTACCAAGGTTTTTTGTCATTTGACAGCAAGACAGCGTTAATAGAATTTTATCAAAATAAATATGGTGCAACTTGGGCAATAGGACATAAAATGTTTTTTGATACGGAAACAGGAAAAAAGCTAATGAATCATTACTTAGGAATAAGCAAATAATAATAGATGAAACAAAAAAAGTCTGTCATCAATGAAGGAGTGAATGGATTGGGTAAGGGAATTATCAATGTAAATAGTCTTGAATTCAAGGAGTTACAAAAACAGATAATAGCCAAATCTCAAAAGCAATCTCAAAAGCAAATTTTAGAAAATAAATTACTCTCACTTAGATTTCAAATGGAATCTTATTTAATGGGTAATGATAATGAGATTATCGAAGCAGGATGGTTTTTAAAAGAATACGTGCGAGGTCTTGACATAAAAAACAAGGTTTTTGCTGATTACATCGGATTTAAAGAGTCAAATCTAAGTGCATTATATAAAGGAACAAGAAAAATAAATATTGACTTAGCTCTAAAATTAGGTAAAATATTTAAACTAAACCCTACGCTTTGGATTCATATACAGACTAAAAATGAGTTAATCAAAGTCAAGAATGAAAACGAAAAAAAATATCAAAAATACAGTATCAATGATTTAGTCCAGATAGGTGAGTAAGAAACTATCTAAAACAAAGATAATTTTCTCGCAAAGTTACGCCAAGTTTTCGCAGAGAACACAAAGCAATACGAAATGCTTAGCGTGACTCTGCGAAACCTTTGCGTCCTCAGCGAGAAAACCTCTTAAACATTTACAAAAAATACATCTTACCAAAACGTTTCGGTTCTACTTCGTGCATCATTGTATAAATTGTTTCAAAAATCTCATCAGGATTTGGCTTACTATAGTAATCACCATCAGAACCATAAGGCGGACGGTGCGCTTTTGCCGTAATCGTAACAGGTTTTGAATCCAAGTGAAAATAACCGTTTTGCTTTTCTAATACTTCTTGCATCATATATCCAGTTGCGCCACCAGGTACATCTTCATCCAAGAAAACAATACGATTCGTCTTTTTCAAGGATTCAACGATAACACTATTGACATCAAATGGCAATAAGGTTTGCACATCAATCAACTCGATAGAAATACCTTTTTCTTTTAAAAGTTTCATTCCTTCTTGCGCCACTCGCACACATGAACCATAAGTCACCAAAGTAACGTCCGTTCCTGTTTGAAGTACTTCAGGCACGCCGAGCGGAACAGTCAAAGTATCTAAATTATCTGGTAAATTTTCCTTCAAACGATAAGCGTTTAATGGTTCAATAATCATCGCTGGATCGTCAGATTTCAACATCGTATTATACATTCCTGCTGCTCGAACAAAATCCCTCGGAACACAAATACAAATACCTCGAATAGAATTCAACAACATTCCCATCGGAGAACCTGTGTGCCAAATACCTTCTAAGCGATGTCCTCTTGTACGAATAATCGTCGGAGAACCTTGCATCCCGTTTGTCCTATAACGCAATGACGATAAATCATCCGCCAAAGGTGCTAAACCATAATATATATAATCTAAATATTGAATTTCAGCAATCGGACGCAAACCACGACTCGCCATTCCCATGCCTTGTCCCATGATTGTCCATTCTCGGATTCCTGTATCCCAAATACGTTCTTCGCCATATTTGTCTTGCAATCCTGCAAAACCTTGATTGACATCACCGATTCCACCAACGTCTTCACCGAATGCGCACAACTCAGGCATTTCAGCAAATTTCTTATCAAAATATGTATTTATAATTTCATATCCTCTTTTTTCTGTTGGACTATCTGAGTAAATAGGTTTGATTTCTTTTACTTTAATTGCAGCGTTTGGCGTCTCGCTATATAAATGCTTATGATAAGTAACCGCTTTGTCTTGATTAGTTACCGTTAAAAGGTTTTCTAAACTTCGTTGACCTGCAGTATTTTCATTTTGAAGAATGCGAAGTGCCGTTTTTATATTTTCAATAATATCTCTAACAACAGGATTGAACGCAGTTTTAAGTGCATCATGTATTTTCTGAATAGCTTCGCTGTGCTGACTCTGCTCAATAATCTGAGTATAAAAACTAAGAACAGTTTTCAGCATTTTTTGAATCGGCTCATTATACGCCTTCCAAGCTTTCTTACTACCTCTTCTAACTCGTTCTTCCGCCGATTTTTTAATTTTCGCAAGCTGCTCTTCTGTTGCAATATTAGAATCAAGGATCCATTCTCGCATCTTTACGATACAGTCATACTCTTTCTCCCAAGCTAATCTATCCGCTGATTTATATCGTTCGTGAGAACCCGAAGTAGAATGTCCTTGTGGCTGCGTTACTTCCTTAATATGGAATAATGCCGCTTTATGTTCTGTTCTAACTTTCGCAATTCCTTTGCTATACGCATCAACCAAAGAAGGATAATCCCAAGCTTTTACCGCATAAATATCAATTCCTTCACCTGCTTTACTACTTTGTAAACCAGCCATTGCAGCCGAAATACTTCCTTTTGTCGTTTGGTATTTAGTTGGAACAGAAATCCCGTAGCCATCATCCCAAACTGAAACAGCCAAAGGAACTTGCATGACACCAGCCGCATTCATAGTTTCCCAAAACGGGCCTTCTGATGTACTTGCATCACCAATCGTTACAAAACAAACTTCATTTCCTTTGTCCGAAAATGAGGTAGACTCACTCAGCGATTTATTTTCTCTATAAAATTTTGAAGCTAATGCAAAGCCAAGCGCTCTTGCTACTTGCCCAGCGGTTGCCGATGTATCAGAGGAAATATTATATAAATCCTTTTGCGGAAGCCAATTTTCGTTCTCATCAAAATATGGCGTTGCGAAATGTGTGTTCATTTGACGACCGCCAGAAAACGGATCATTAGCAGCGTCAGCGTACATTTGAGCCAGAAAATCTTCCACGGTACACAAACCCAATGCTATCATAAAAGTCTGGTCACGGTAATATCCTGCTCTAAAATCGCCTTTTTGGAAAGCCCTAGCCATAGCAACTTGAGGTACTTCTTTTCCATCTCCGAAAATACCAAACTTAGCTTTTCCGCCAAGAACTTCTTTTCTTCCCAAAAAACTCAAGGCTCGGCTAATGCAACAAATTCTATAATCTTCTAATATATCTTGAATAGATAAGTTGTTCAGTGCAACTTCGTCGTTAGTAGGATGGCTATTTTCTTGCATAATGGTTGAATTTTACATCGTTTGTAAAATAATACTCAATCTCAGGTAGTTACTTATGCATCATTTTGCCGTCAATATCATTGAAGTTAAAAAGTAGAGTATGTGTTTGTGTATAGTTCAACGATGGATTTTAAAGACGACCTTTTCTATGAGTTTTTCTTTTTATTAGCAGCATAAATTGAAGATTAATCAATCATAACTTTAGCAATTATCTTGTATTATTCTTTTAATAATCACATTTAAAATGCGCTTATTTTGATGCAAAGATACAAAAGTTAGCTAACAACAAACAATTTACAAAAATCAAAAGCAAAGATTGTGGCTTTAAGATTTAAAAAATATCACAAGAGTTTGGAATGAACTTTTGTTAATATAATTTCATTTTACTATTCTGTTATTAGACAATCATTAATTTTTAATTTTTAAAAAAAATCTTTAGAAAACATTGATAAGTAATTAGTTCTAAGGAAGTTGAGTCCTATAAGAATCACAGCGTTTACTTGTTTTTACTGTGCACTCATTAATTTTTTTTCTAAATGACTGTCACTTTTTTCTAAAAATGTCATTTTATAACTGTTGAAATTTAAAAGTAAGCAATAAAAAATGTCTTACAATTGGCATAAAAGTTGTTTCCTATAGATTGAACTAAATTATTAGTTGAAAAACTTTCAACATACGTATTTAATTTCTACCTTTGTTTCAAGGAATGAAATAAAGACCAACAAAACGGTCATCTAATACGTTCTTAAATTATTAAAAAATCCAATAGTTGAATACTTTAACCAACTATTTAATTTGTAAAAACCTTAAATCGATATGAAAAAGTTATTTTCTGTTTTAGTTATGGCAATGCTTGTTGCTACAGTATCTTTTGCGCAAACATCTCCTAAAGCTGTTGCTCAAGACGGTGCTCAAATGAAATTTACTACTACTATTGTTGATTACGGAACAATCGCTCAGAACTCTGACCCAATCCGTACAGTAGCGTTTACAAATACAGGAACAGAACCTTTAATCATCAAAAGTGCCAAAGGTAGCTGTGGATGTACTATTCCTACTTTTCCAAAAGAGCCTATCGCTCCAGGTGCAACTGCTGAAATCAAAATCAAATATGATACTAAGCGTTTAGGTGCAATTAACAAGACCGTAACTATTCAGTCTAATGCTGGTGTTAAAATCTTGAAAGTAAAAGGAAACATTACTCAGAAAGCTTCTACTCCTAAAAAAGAAGGTCGTTCAATCTTGGATCAGAAATAATCAAGTTGTAGGCTAAAGGAAAAACCTTGTGT
>CAZMEH010000746.1:0-1651 GCA_964564885.1 uncultured Saprospiraceae bacterium
TGGATTTTGTGGCGATGGGTGCGTAGCGATGGGTTGAAACCACATCGCTTTAGATGGTGATTGTGGGAATGGAAAAAATCTAAAGCGATGCGGTTTCAACCCATCGCTGACCAACCCATCGCAGGTAATAATCAGCGACAGTTTATGCCACGATGCGGTTTCAACCCATTGCTGACCAACCCATCACCACCCGAACCTCCAAGATTCTTGTAAACCATTCCTTAGGTTTCAACGCCTTATCAGACCGACGCTTGATTTTACGAGTAGTTTGTTCCGACGGAAAAGGCAAACCATCCTGTGCTAAAAGACTAATATCAACTTCATTAGGAACAGCAAATATTTTTAAGAAAGTAGTTGTATATTCCCAACCATCAGCATCAATATAAAGCTGATAATCCAATTCAATAATCTCTTCTATGCTTTCTTCGCTTTTTATGCGCACCATTTGGTCACTAAGAACATTCGGGTAAATACCAAACTGTTCACACAGACCAACTAAGGCAAAATACAATGGACTACGATGATTATTTTTAATATGCATGGTAAATTGACCAGTTGGAATAGTATTTAATGAAGTAGCATTTGGAGGTAATTTATCATACTCTAAAGTCAGTATTCCATCTTCAATGTTTTGTAAAACACCATTTCGGTAAATCTGAACGTCAATCGGATTACTTTTAATTTTGAGAATAGGTGATACATCTTTTACGAATTGCCATTTTGCTATATGATGATAATAAGAAAGTAATGGCTTTAGTAAATGCTGTTTTAAAGGCTTAACTAACGGTTTTTTATCATTTGGGTAAGTAATGAGTAGTTGGTTTTCTTTTTCAAAAATAGCAAAATGCGCTTCATCTGCATTTATCCATTCAATACCTTCTGCTTTATTTTTTTCAAAATAATCAATGATTTTTTGTTTGAGCGTTGGCGTTTCGATGTTCAAATGAATGCGAGTACTAGTCGAAAATAAATGCTCAATTGAAGCGGTGTATTGCTTTTGTCTATCCAAATTAGATTGCCCATCTTCAAATGTCAATAGCGCATAACCAAAATGCACTACATCAGGAAAAGCCTTCGCAACACACTTTTCATTTTCGTAAATTTCGATTGGAAAATAATTGTTTTCTAAACTGCCCAGACCATGAATAGCACCAACATCAACTATCCATCTTTTGGTTTTTGATTTAAAGATGATATTGACAGATTCTTTAGGCGCAGTATTAGAACCGAGTAGAAAGTTCTGAAAAATATCCGATTGATTACCTTTTACATAGATTTGAGGAGATTGAGAAAATGAACTAAACCTATTAATAGAATACTTGATACGATTTCGAAGCGAGTAGTAACTAATTGTGCCTTGAGTGTCCGTTAGTACTTGCAAAAACGCCTTAGTAAAAACACCACTTCCTTGATACTCATAAGCTAATTCCAAATCTTCGCAAGCTGCAATTTGAATATGATTACCTTCTGGCAACGCTTTATTCGTACCGCCAGCATTAATAAAATCTTGTTCTGTTTTATATTTATCACTGAAAATAAACTGAGACCAATCTCTTCGACTAGAATAACCGCTCAATCGTTTTACTGGATGACGTGTATTCGTTCCAGCATGACAACAATCAAAAACAGTGAAAATATGTGGTTTATTTTG
>CAZMEH010000747.1:0-4899 GCA_964564885.1 uncultured Saprospiraceae bacterium
TGAAGGTATTAAGTTAGAATCAAAAGGTGGCGTTTTAAAATGTAATGCTTGTAAATTAACTTATGAAGCGTAGGTCTTGAGAAGTGAGAAGTGAGATCGCTTCGCTGAGGGATCGTTCATTTCATTCACTGTCAGAAAGACTTATTATACAAAAAGCTGTTAGGAACTTTATTCCTAACAGCTTTTTGATTCTACAATTGTCTGACAGCGATACTGATAGTAATCGGTAGATCTCACAGTGAATGAAATGAACGATCTCTCAGCGTAGCGGTCTGACTTCTCTCCGCCTGTCTGCCGACAAAGGCAGGCGCAGCGATCTCTTCTCCTTAAAGGATTTCTACTCTAAAAACTAAGTATTTCGTATCACCTCGCCATGGAAGTGTTCTAAGTTTTTCTTTATAATGAAGTTTAACTCTGCGACCTTTGTCAACTGCTTCGTTGATGTCATCAAGAACATCTTGATTTCCTTTCGGTACAGAAAATTCCCAAATGGTAGTCGGTGCGCCGTTTCCTTCTCGGATGTATGCGCCGACATTTAATTGACCTTCATAGGTTTTAAACATAATGCCTTTACTACTTAATTTGATAACTGTTCCGTTTCTAGAACCTTCACTGAAAGTAAAATTTGCATAAACAACAAAACCTAAAATTGCGACTAATGCAACGCCTATGAAAGTTAATAATGCGCCTTTTTTTACTCGTTTAATACTAAGACCTTTTAAAGCCATGATTTATTTTATTTTGATTTCTTGCACGTTTCTAAAGTGAAAAAATGTTTATTTAAATTAAAATGAGTAGCTAACACGCTTTATCAAAAATTAAACTATAATGGGTTAAAACCACATTGGACTAAATAGCAAATAATTTTTGATAGAGTGTACTAACTCTATGTTATGACAAAAATAGTGAGTTCTTGTCACTTTAAATAATTAAAGATTTACAATACAGATAGTTATCGGTATCGTAACTAATGAAATTTAATAAAGAAGCTATTTCCTAAACAAAAATAGGTTGAATACAATTACTGTACTCAACCTATTCGATAAAATGCTATTTCTATTAGAAATAAAATTAATTAAGAACAAGCGGAGGCAATTGATGCGCACTTGAATCGAAAACCATTAACGGTTCAATCTTGATCTTGAGCATAAATTTACGAGTAATGAAACTGTCAATCAATCCTTTTACTTCTTCTTTACTACCAGCGGAACAAACTAATCTTGCCCTGGTTTGTTCGACATTTAAAGTGAAAATATCAATTTCTCGTCCTTGAAGCCATTCGCCAATTTGCTTTTGCTGATCAGCAAGCAACGAACGAAAATGATTGTTTTTATATTTAGGTAATTTTATTTCTACAAAAAATTTCATCTACTATGTGGTTATTATCAAAGTTAATCTTGAATGTTCTTTCAAAATAAGCTCTACTGAGCAAGAATTAGTTCAGCGATAAAGCTGGTAATACGACTCTTGCTGCATTATGAAATGCTAATGGATAAATTTCTACTGTAAGGAATGGCATGACAGGCATCTTTGCTAAAACGTCCATGACTTTATCTTCATTGTCTCCTAACATGGTAATCCATAATTTTGAACGATCTAAGGATAAAGTATAGCCTGTAAGTACGCCTTTTTTAAATAATTTATTAACCATTTGGCGTTGAGCTGGAACTAAAGACATCAATTCTTCTGTCAATATTTCTGGTAATTCGCAAGTAACCATGTATTCTGATACCATTTTTTTAAAATTTTGACTGTATTCACAAACGCTATTTCAAGAGATTTCCTGTATTTGCAGCAGGTACTAAATTTAGAAACAAATTAATCGGGACTTATGTTTATTCCTAAAATATGAATATAGTTTTGAGTACTAAAATTGAGTTTATTTAAGAAGTTCGGGTGAATGTCCTTTTATTTAAAATGGTGTTTATTCAAATAGTGGACATTCAACTTATTGTTATATTGACTAATAAGTCATTTATCATACCAATTACCAAAATACAAAAAAAGATTAGCCTTTTTTTTCGCTGAGCTTAGGTTTGACTAAAAAACTGCCATTATTTCAGCTATTATTGTCAATTTTACTTGTTTTTAGTTTAGAATAGTCTTTTAGCAATGATATTATAAATGTTCTTATATTATGCAACTGAAAAATATTATTTTTGCACTTTATTTGAAATAAGAATCAGTTCTTAGTCTTTTACAAATAAAGACTCTTCTTTCACGTCATCAATGAATAAACAACAATGAGTGATCATATAAAGCACGAATGTGGTGTAGTTTTGCTTCGTTTGAAAAAGCCATTAGAGTATTATCATGAAAAATACGGTTCAGCTTTTTACGGCTTGAACAAGTTAAATCAGATGATGCAAAAACTCGTCAACAGAGGTCAAGATGGCTCGGGCGTTGCTACGGTAAAATTGAACACGCCGCCTGGAGCTCGTTATATTAGCCGTAAGCGAAACAATGAATCGGACTCTTTGAGGAAAGTGTATGAATACATTTTTAAGCGTTTTGAAGATCTAACAGAGGAGCAAAAAAACGATGCAAAATGGCTCAAAGACAATCATGCTTTCATGGGTGAATTGCTGCTGGGACACTTGCGTTATGGAACGCATGGACGTAATCATATCGAAAATTGTCACCCTGTTTTTCGTCGAAACAATTGGAAATCTAAAAGTCTGCTAATGGCAGGTAATTTCAATTTGACGAATGTTGATGAAATGTTTGATAGATTGGTGGAACTTGGTCAGCATCCGAAAGAGAAATCTGATACGGTTACTGTTTTGGAACGTATTGGTCATTTTTTGGAAGAAGAATGGGATCGTTTGTTCAATTATTATCGTCAAGAAACGGATACGAGAGTTGAAGTAATGGAAACGATTGTTGAAAAAATGGACTTGGCTCGCATCTTAAAACGCTCTGTTACACGCTTCGATGGCGGCTACACAATGGCAGGAATTTTAGGTCATGGTGAGGCGTTCATTATTCGTGATCCGAATGGGATTCGACCAGCATTTTATTATGAAGATGATGAAATAGTGGTGGCTGCATCTGAACGTCCTGCGATGCAAATTGCCTTTAATTTGCACGTTGATGATATCAAAGAATTGCCGCCTGCACATGCTTTGATTATCAAAAAAGATGGTACAACTTCTTTGCATCAAATAGCAGAACCGCAAGCTTACACGCCTTGTTCTTTTGAGCGCATTTATTTCTCCAGAGGAAATGACCGTGATATTTATAGCGAGCGTAAGCACCTTGGCGCATTATTGGCAAAACCAGTTTTGGAATCAGTCAATTACGACTTTAAGAATACCGTTTTTTCATTTATCCCGAATACCGCAGAAACGGCTTTCTTGGGAATGGTGAAAGAGCTTGAAGTAGAAGCAACGAAGTTAAAACAGCAAAAAATACTTGAATTAGGAACAGAAATTACAGAAGAAAAACTAAACAAAATATTAGCTATTGCGCCTCGTGTGGAGAAAATGATTGATAAACATATCAAGCAAAGAACGTTCATCACCGCAGCGAATAATAGAAGTGAATTAGTTTCTCATGTTTACGCAATCACTTACGGAATAGTTAGAAACTACATTGATACGTTGGTTCTAATAGATGATTCTATTGTTCGTGGTACAACATTGAGAAAGAGTATTTTGCAAATATTGAACAGACTAAAACCAAAGAAAATCCTTGTGGTTTCTTCTGCTCCGCAAATCCGTTATCCTGATTGTTACGGAATCGATATGTCAAAAATGAAAGACTTTGTTGCTTTCAATGCGGCAATTCAATTGCTAGAAGAAAACGGAAAGTTAGGCGTTTTAGATGAAATTTACGCAAGTTGTAAAGCACAAGAAAACTTGCCAGCGGAAGAAGTAACGAATGAGGTCAAACGAGTTTATGACCAATTTACTTACGAAGAGGTTTCTAATAAAATCAGCGAAATCGTTACGCCAGAAGAGGTTGACGTGGAAGTAGAGGTGATTTACCAAACGGTAGAAAACTTGAATAAAGCTTGTGTTGGCTTCGGTGATTGGTATTTTACAGGAAATTATCCAACGGCTGGCGGTAATAAAGTAGCTAATAAGGCATTTATGCTTTATATGGAAAAGAGTGACGCTAGGGCTTATTAAAATATCTTAAAACATTCTGGGTGCTTGAATGTCTATATCAAAATAGGCATTCAAGTGTCTTAAATAGATTTTTAAAAAGAAAATATTAAAAAAACTTGCATAAGAGATTAAAAAAACATGATATTGTATCAAGCAAAGACACAAAAAATTAGAATATCAAACAACTCACACTGATAATATTTTTAAACCTTTTAAAATAATATTGTTATGAAGTCTTTAACACCAAAAACAACATTAAAAGCTTGCCATATTGAATCATTTCGATTCTTGCTTCTCAATTCTATACCTAGTTATTCTTCAATAAGAGCTAACAAATAGTGTTTATCTTGATATAATTGACGATGAATTTGAATAATACAATCTTTCCAGATTATGTTTTTGAAGAAGATTATGATTTGCCAACTTTACAGGAAGTAGAGACATTTATTACTAAAAACAAACACTTACCAAATACACCTAGCGCTGATGAATTAGCCGAAAAAGGAATGAATTTGAAAGAAATAACAGTGGTTCAACAAGAGAGTATTGAACAATTGTATCTTCATGTTATTGCTTTAGAAAAGCGTCTAAAAGAATTAGAAACTAAGGAGTAATTTATACACTGAATTAAATATTTTTTTAGAGAAAATTGTTGATCTATGAAAAACGTTTTGATTTATAGTCTTCTTTCTTGTTTGATTTTTCTTGGCTTTGGTTGCGAGGATTGCGAAGATCCAACTAATCCTGAATGTAAGAATTACGATCCTTGTTATGGACTAGAACCCGT
>CAZMEH010000748.1:0-2728 GCA_964564885.1 uncultured Saprospiraceae bacterium
TTCCACAATAATTTTCAAAGAACCGATTGTTTTTATGATAACCGATTTTAAAACGACAGAATTGGTTTTTTTAACAATTATTTGGAATTAATCATTGAACACATCGAACATTAAAATAGCTATGATAGATAATAGTGATATAAATCAGGAAATGCCTTACTTCATAAATAAATCAAAGAATTTATCAAATGAGGAAAAGAAAATAGCTTACAAGGAAGCACTTTCTAGTATTCGTGCGATTCTTACAGGAGAAACCGATTCTATTTTAAAGATGGCCACTATCAATGCTTTGGTTAAAACACATTTGCCCTATTCGTATTGGGCTGGCTTCTACCGCCTAAATAATGGGAAATTAACGGTTAGTGCTTATCAAGGAACGGTTAGTTGTTTGCATATTGCGCTTGGAAAAGGTGTTTGTGGTACGGTTGCGGTTAGCCAAAAGACTAAAATCGTTGATAATGTACATTTGCTTGCTGAAGGTGAAGACCATATTACTTGCGACCCAAATTCTAAATCGGAAATTGTTGTGCCTGTTTTTGATAAAGACAAGAACTTAATTGCCGTTTTTGATGTAGATAGTACGCAAACGCATTCTTTCAATGAAATCGATCAAGAATATTTGGAATTAATTATGAAAGAGCAGTTTGCTTCTTAATTGATAATGGACAATGACGAAAAATCGTGTTGTCAAATGTGTTATGATTGAATCGTTATCCATTTTCAATTATTTAAAGATTATATTTGCTCGATTTTTCAACAACTATTATAATAATTTTATGCAAAAGCCAAAACGATATTTAGTTACATCAGCCTTACCGTATGCTAACGGGCCGCTTCACGTTGGTCATTTAGCTGGTGCGTATTTGTCAGGAGATATTTACACTCGTTACCTGAGAATGCAAGGTGAAGATGTGAAATTTATCTGCGGTTCTGATGAACATGGTGCTGCAATTACGATTAGAGCGAAGAAAGAAGGCACGACGCCGCAAGCGATTGTTGACCGTTATCATCCTGTGATTAGAGATAGCTTTAAGCAACTCGGGATTAGCTTTGATAAATATCATCGTACTTCTTCCAAATTGCATCATGAAACTTCTTCTGCTTTCTTTAAGGTTTTAGAAGAGAAAGGTGTTTTTAACGAAAAGACATCGGAGCAATATTATGATGAGAAATTTAATCAATTTCTTGCAGATAGATACATCAAAGGAGAATGTCCAAAGTGTGGAAATTCTGATGCTTATGGTGATCAATGTGAAAAATGTGGCTCAGATTTGAGTCCAACTGAATTGATAAATCCTGTTTCTACGCTTAGTGGCGCAACGCCGATTTTGAGAGAAACGAAGCATTGGTATTTACCTATGCAGAATTATCAAGATTGGATTGCTGGCTGGTTGGAAGAACAACAAGGTAAGGAAAAGTGGAAAAAACACGTTATTGGACAATGTAATTCTTGGGTGAAACAAGGTTTGCAAGAGCGTTCGATGACTCGTGATTTGGATTGGGGCGTTAAAGTGCCAGTTGAAGGTGCAGATGGGAAAGTACTTTATGTCTGGTTAGATGCGCCTATCGGATATATTTCTGCGACGAAGGCATTGACCGACGATTGGAAATCATATTGGCAAGATGAGGATTCGAAATTGGTTCACTTTATCGGTAAAGACAATATTGTTTTTCACTCGATTATTTTTCCAATTTTGTTGCATGCGCATGGTGATTATATTTTGCCTACAAATGTTCCTGCCAATCAATTCATGAACTTAGATGGTGATAAAATCTCAACTTCTCGAAATCATGCGGTTTGGTTACATGAATACTTGGAAGACTTCAAAGATGTTCCTGGTAATGAAGATACCTTGCGTTATGTTTTGACGATGTTGATGCCTGAAAATAAGGATAGTGATTTCAATTGGCAAGAATTTAAAGAACGTAATGATAAAGAATTAGTTGGTTTATTAGGTGGATTTTTCCACCGTACATTAACGCTTATTCATAAAAACTATGACGGCAAATTGCCAGAAGTTGATGCGAGTCAGTTTACCGATTTAGCGGCTCAATTTTCGGATTTGCAAACTGATTTTGACAAGTTTCCAAAAGAATTAGACGGTTATATTCATAATTATGAATTTAGAAATGCACTAACGGCGACCATGGATTTGGCTCGTAGTGGTAATAAATTCTTGAATGATACAGCGCCTTGGAAATTAATCAAGCAAGATAAAGAAGCTGCGGCAGCTGTTCTAGCAAAATGTCTTGAAATCGTAGCAACTTTGGCGGTTTATGTCGAGCCGTTTATGCCATTTACAGCTAAGAAAATACAAGGTTTATTGCATTTGGATGAAGCAATGATTGCAAAAGTATTGAAAGCGGAGTATGATTTTGATATTCCGACATTGAGCAAGCCTGAGCATTTCTTTAAGCGTTTGGATGATAAATTAATTCAAGCACAGATTGAAAGACTGGACAAGCCAAAAGAAGACGAAAAACCAGCGGTTAAGGAATACAAGCCTTTGAAGCCAGAAATTACGTTTGATGATTTTATGAAATTAGACATTCGTACAGCGACTATTACAGCAGCGGAGAAAGTCAAAAAGTCAAGTAAGTTATTGAAAATAAACGTTGATTTAGGTTTTGAAGAAAGAACGGTTCTTTCTGGAATTGCGAAGCATTATAAAGCAGAAGAATTGGTTGGTCAAAAAGTACTTTTGTTAGCTAACCTTGCACCACGAAC
>CAZMEH010000749.1:0-1589 GCA_964564885.1 uncultured Saprospiraceae bacterium
AACCTAATTAAAATATAGTGATCAGTTATTTATGGATTAAGCTATTTAGGCTTTTTATTGGCTGGGTAATGACTGTTTATGTCGTTCCTTGTCTGTCAAGTCTACGACAGGCAGGCGCAGCGAGGTAATATTATTAAACAACGAAATTCAATTAATATTAAACACTTTCTATCTTCAAGCTGTTTACCGTCTAATGAAAATATTAATAAAAACAGTTGTTCAGCAAGACTACAGAAAGGTATACGCAAGGTTTGATGAAAACCTATTCAAAGCCTTGAAACCGCCATTTCCACCAATGGAATTGCAGCGATTTGATGGAAGTAAAAAAGGTGACGAAGTTCATATGCGCTTGAACTTTATACTGTTTAAACAGAGTTGGAACGCTAAGATAGTAGAAGACGGAGAAAAAGAAAATGAATTATACTTCATCGATATAGGAAGTAAATTACCGTTTTTCTTAAAAGACTGGCGTCATTATCACAGCATTCAAAAGTTAGAAAGTGGAGAATCATTGATCGTTGATGATATTGATTATAAAACGCCATCTGTCATATTAGATTACTTGATGTATCCTGTGATGTATTTGCAATTTTGGATGCGAAAGCCAGTTTATAGGACGTATTTTAAGTCATAAAAACCGTTTCACGGTGAAGATGTTTTGCTGTCAGACCATCAATTGAATTATTCATTGTCTGCTATATCTTCATCTTCTGGAGCAAACCGTAAATATATCTTCCAGCCGATAAACCCAATAATCAAAACAATACCACCAATTATAATATCCGTATAAAAACCGAAATTATTGCTTTTGGCAATTTCTTGGGCTAATCTTCTACGGCTTTTATCCTTTGCTGCACGGTCAAGATGTTCTCCGTTACTACATCGAGCGGTGTCATTCAAGTCGATGTTTTCATTGTTGCTGATAGTCGGAAATTCAATGCTTTCCACAGGATTATTTTGTCCAATAGAAGCATTAGAAAACAAAAGAAATAGGATGAAAGCGGATATAAAGTATTTCATAAAGCTGTAATTTTTTTAAATTTACAGTTCGTTATACAACTTAGTTTAAAAAACGTTCAGCGAAGAATTGAAATTATAGGGTATTTTTACTAGTGAGCAGTAAGCGGTGCGGTGTCAGAGGATTTTAGGAAAAGAGAACCAATGACTAATCACTTTTTAACAATTAAAAAACGTTTTTCATCACTTCTTCCTTATAGCTGCTGCCTATAGGCAGTTTTTCATCGCCAAGACAAATCAAATTTCCTTCCAGTGAAGTGACTTTATTGATACAAATAGTATAAGATTTATGAATCCTAATGAATAAATCTTTAGGTAAATCTTTTTCTAGTTTTTTGAGGGAATGAAGTGCTAGAATGCGCTCATTTTTGGTATGAAAAGCAACATATTCTCGCATGCTTTGCAGATACACTAAGTCTTCATATTTGATTTTAAAGATTTTGTGCGCCGCTTTAATGAGAATATAATTTTTGCGTATCTCAGCAGTCGTAGTCCTCGCTTCTTGCTCTTGCCGCTCGTTCGCAATACGTAGCAATTCAATTTGCTCCGTCGCTTTCTCAACCGCTTCCACA
>CAZMEH010000750.1:0-12909 GCA_964564885.1 uncultured Saprospiraceae bacterium
CTTCCACAATAATTTCAAAGAATTTTCATCCCTCTATTTCTGACAGCCGTAGGCGATCTCACAGCGAAGCGATCTGACTTCTGACTTCTGACTTCTAAAATACAGACTATTTTTAATATCAAAATGGATATCCAATTCCTATTCTAACGCCATCAAAATCTCCAAGTTTAAAAGATTTGTCACCACAATAAACACAGAAAGAACCATTAGGCTCACTATTTGCAATATCGCCATAAGTCCTTCTAAGCTTGTAAGCGTAGTCAAATCGGAGCATAAAAAACGAAAGATCCATTCTAAGTCCAAAACCAGAAGAAACGGCAATTCTTTTCAAGAAATTATCAAGTCTAATCGCTGATGGATCATCGTCAGATTTCCCTATCATATTCCAGACATTGCCTGCATCTATGAATACAGCGCCTTCCAAACCAGAAAATACTCGATCCAAACCAAAACGCATTTCTACACTACCCAATACTTTGAAATCGCCTGTTTGGAATGCAGCGGTGAATATAGTTGTGTCTAAAGCAGTACCTCCTGGCCCAATTTGACGTTCTCGCCAACCTCTAATACTATTTGCACCACCAACAAAGAACTGCTTAATATAAGGAATCCCGTTTTCTTTAGTTTCAAAAAACGAAAAGCCAGCTCCTGTATTTAGCCTTGTACCGATAGTCAATTTTTCATTAAAGGTTTTGAAATAACGGATATCACTTTCAAAAATCGCATATTGAGAATAATTAATATTATCTGAACCAAAAGTAAATTTTTTATCAGGGTTTATCGCTTGGTCAAGCATATTAGTCACCAAACCAGAAAAATCTCCATTAAAACTAAGATTCCATTTTTCTTTAGAAAGTTGATTTTGAATCGTTTTTTGTACACCGAAATTAGCTCCGATAATCATTTGTGGATCATACCTTGGATCATCGCCAATAATAGCAATAAAATCAGGATATAGGGTATTGGTAATATAACTAATAGAAGGAAAATTGACAGACAGTGTCGTGCTTGGATTGGGTTTTCTATCAAAACCCATTGCCAAGGTAAGACTGGTATTATCATATAAATTATTACGGCTAATTTGATTAAAAGCCGATGTAATACGCATATTAAAATTGTCCGAAAATTGAGGGAAAGTCAAATCGGCTTGTAAGCGAGAATCTCGGGAAACAAATTGATCGAATTCTGATCCAGGTGTATTAGCAACAGGAACTTCTAAACCTAATCCTGCTTTCAAGGATAATAGCTCTGCGCCTTTGAAAATGTTCTTGTTATCAAAAGTGGTAGAAATAAAAGTACCAAGAACGTTTCCACCAATAAAATTATCACCTGTAATATAATTTAAATCGCCATTTAAGCCCAAACTTATCCGTTTTGCAGGCGTCAGATAGATATTGTAATCTAGGTAGTTTCTATTAGATGAGTCATTACTCATGACTTCTTTGGTCTTAATAGAAACAAACTTGTACACACCTAATCGCCCTAATCGATTATTTGTTCTTTCTAGTTTTTCTAATTTATAAATTTCGCCAGATCGAATATTGATAGCATTAGAAAGCACTTTTTTCTTAATAAAACTAGCACTTTCCTTTTGCTGTATAAAGTAAATACCATCTTGCATCACGGTATCATAATCCATACTAAGACTCTGAGCAGGATTGAATTGAACATGAACATAGATTTTTCCAGTGAAATATTTTTGATGAAAAGTACTATCTGTAGGTCTTAATATAATCGCTTCTACCTTTGTTCCATTTTTTATAGAATCGCCTTCATATAAAATATAATTAGCATAGAAGTTCTTAAAACCTTGATTTTTTAGCGTTCTAGTTATACGATTTTTTTCTTGTTTAAAGGACTTGCTTTCTAAAGGTGCATTTGTTTTCAAAAGGGATGTTTCTTCTAAATCGGTGAGTACCTGCCTTATACTTTCATCATTCGTGCTGTATTTTACTTCCCTCATTCGCATTAAATCACCCGTTATGGCTTTGTATTTAATTTTAGCAAACTTCCCTTTCTTGATGATCTCATTCGTTACTTTAGCATCATAAAAGCCTTTACTATTGAGGTGATACTGCATGGATTGTGTGGTTTCGTCCACAATTTCCTGATTGTATAATGTTGGCGGTTCAGAAATCCGTTTCAGTACCGATTTATAAAAAGAAGAAGTATCTCTAACGAACTCTTGCGCTACGGTATCTATATAGGTACGACTTTCGATGTGTTCTTGTGCTTTATAATGAAGCCAAAGTCTAGCCCTAAATGACCAAAGCCATTTTCGATTAGGTTTTTGCTTTTTTTGAGAATACAATTGATCAGATAAACTACCCGTTTCTTTTTCGTCAGTATCCGTTTCAATCGTTATGACGTTCTTCTTTAACAAATACTGGTCTTCTTCCAAATATTTTGTAGTATTGCAGCCAGATATCAAAAATACCAAAAGAGCAAAAACGCCTAATTTTTTCAAATTATTTAAAGGAAAAAGAATATTTGTTTTTATATTAATCAGCATATTGCATTTTTTATTTTATATAAATGCTTGGAAAATGGTCATTTGTTTGAATCGAAAAATATAAGAATTGAACAAAGAAGTGTAAAGGTTAATAAATAGATTCTATGAGATTTTTCAGAGAACCTAAGTATTTTTTATTAGAAATTCTTAATTCGTAATTTTTAATTCTTACCATGTTATCAAAATCAACTATTAAGTACGTAAACTCGTTAAAGCAAAAAAAATTTCGACAACGCTACTGCAAATTTACGGCAGAAGGTGATAAAATAGTCAATGAAATCCTAGAAAATTCAAATATAAATATAGAACGAGTTTTTGCGGTATCTAATTGGATAGAAGAAAACCCGAAGTTAGCGCAAATTCATCAAGTGGAAGAGGTAACGCTAAATGAGTTGAAAAAAATATCTTCACTTCAAACACCAAATCAAATATTGGTTGTTTTAGATACTTTCGACCATAAGGTAATAACGAAGGATATCAATGAATCGTTGTTACTTGTACTGGATAATATACAAGATCCAGGAAATTTAGGAACCATTATTCGTATTGCGGATTGGTTTGGTATTCCTTATGTTTTTTGTTCAAAAGGTTGTGTTGATGTGTATAACTCTAAAGTTGTACAATCTTCGATGGGTAGCTTTTTGAGAACAAAGGTGATTTATACAGAAATAGAAACGCTGTTCTCAGAATATTCAGAAGTTCCAAAATATGGGGCAATCCTCGGTGGTCAAAATATTTTTAAAACAACATTAACGCAGAATGGCTTTATCGTGATTGGAAATGAAAGTAAAGGCGTTTCGTCGGAAGTGAAAAAGCTATTGACGCATCATTTGGAAATTCCATCTTATGGAAAAGCAGAGTCTTTGAATGCTTCTGTAGCTACAGGAATTATTTGTGCTACTTTTCGACAAGCGAATGATGGGTAAGTACCGTCGTCCTGATAGCTGTCGGGATTAATCGACTAGGTGAAATGGTTAATGTGAAAATCAATAACGAATTAGAAATAACTAAAATTAGAAATGGATAAAAAAGTACCGAACCCATTAACTCCAATAAGAGAAAAAAAATTTAGAAGAGTTATTAAATCTCGCCAACCAAATATCACCGTGATTTTGGAAAATGTCCATGATTCGCATAATGTTGGCGCAGTGATGCGTTCTTGCGATTCTATTGGTATTGGAGAAGTATTTGTTTTGTCTACAGATACGAAAAAGGAAAAATTAGCAGTTGGGAAACGTACTTCTGCTGGTTCAAAAAAATGGATAGATGTTCATTTTTACACAGATAGAGAAGCCTGTTTCAAACACGTTCGTAGCAAATACGCTACAATCGTAGCGACTCATTTAGGCAAATCGGCGAAAAGTATTTACGAAATAGACTTAGCAGGTTCAATTGCTTTACTTTTTGGGAATGAGCACGCTGGCGTAAGTGAAGAATCGTTGAAACATGCTGACGCAAACATGATTATTCCACAAGTCGGTATGACTTCTAGTTTAAATATCTCCGTAGCTTGTGCCGTTACGCTTTATGAAGCTTATCGTCAGCGGATGGAAAAAGGTTATTATACCGATAATCCATTGCTTTCGGAACAAGAACAAACCGAATTATACGACATTTTTTTGGAGCGTTCTCGTAAAAAAGGTTTCAACAATAAGCATTCTGCAAAATGGCAATTTAAGGAATAAGTGTAAAAGTTGCTTTAGTCGCCTTCCTGAAATTATTTGAGGTAGCTAAAGCAGCTTTTACTTTTAATCATGTTTCTTTACCAGTTTTTTTCGTTTTGTATAAATAGAACTCTAGTACAAAACAAAAAAAGAGGATGAAAACAATCTATTTAATCATTGGCGTTTTGCTGATGCAAGTCAACTTATATGCACAATCATCATCGAATGAAACGAAGGTTATTTTATTAGTTACTAATGAAAAAAATGAACCTGTTCGTGATGAGTTAATGTTAATTGAAAGCGACAAGCTAACAGAATCTATTACAGAGGTGACCGATGCGAATGGTAAAGTGAAAATCGTTTTACCAAAAGGAGGAGATTATATGATTAGCTTTGAAAATGCGGTCAATCACACGAAATTTACCATTGATAAAAATAGTCGGTCGTTAATCACCAAACGCTTAGTGCTCCAACCTACACAAATTACTAAGTCAGAAAAAACGACCGAAACGGTTATAGAAGGCGATACGATTCATTTCAACTTAGATAAAACCGCCCAATCATATGAGCGCAAATTATTAGCAACCGTTATTTTTTATACACGCCAAAAACAGCCTATTCCAAACCTAAATATTTGGATAATTGATAAGAAACGTAAGAAAGTCTATCATGCCATTACAGATGAAAAAGGTGCTGCAAGATTTCATTTGCCACGAAATCAAACTTTTCAAATCAACTTAAAAGATGCACCAAATTATCAGCAACTCAACATGCCTGATATTCCGAATATTGCAAAAAGAGTGCGTTATGTCTATTCAAATCAAGCACTAAATATTAACGAAACAGAGAAAAATGACACCGTTTATCAAGTTGTGCCATTGACACAAAAGCCAACTTTTCAAAGGGTTTGGCTGCATGTAATTGTCAATGACTTGGACAGAATGCCATTAAAAAATGAAAAAGTATTCATGAATGGCAAAAAAGGAAAGACTTATGCTGCGACAACTAACGAAGAGGGAATTGCGCTTTTGATGATTCCTAAAGGCGATACCTTTTCAATTAGTTTTGAATATGAACCAAACATTGAGGCTATTCATTATCCAAATGGAAATTACCTACGAAAAGACAATATAATATATAGTTACATTGGCTCGGCAATCATCAAGGCTCGTGAGGCTGAACGATTAGCGGCACTTCGTGATCGAGATTCCTTGTATCGAATTGGTGAATTGGGTTACGGAATTACACAGGGTTTGGATATTCGTAATCTTGACCGTGTTGAAAAACTGGTTGCTGAACGAGCAGTCTATGAAAAAGGTGAACTCGAAAAAGATCCAACGTTTTTTATAAAACGTGAACAGGAAGTCAAAGCCGTTTTGTATAGAAATCTCGCCGATTGGAAAAATAAAATTATTGTAACAGATGCCACAGGAAGTATGTCACCATATTGGGATCAAGTCGTGATTTGGCACGCTTTGCATATGATAGCTGATGAAAAAAATGCTTATATTTTCTTTAATGATGGTGACAGAAAAGCAAGAAAAGATAAGCTCATTGGTAGTACAGGAGGTATTTATCAAACGGAAGAGTCTAATCTGAAAGCCATTTTAAATGCTATGCGAGAAGCTACTTCTAACGGTTCAGGAGGAGAGCAGGAAGAAAATGATATAGAAGCATTGCTCAAAGGATTAGCATTAAGAAAGAATGAGGAAGAATTGGTACTTATTGCGGATAATTACAGCGATGTAAGAGATATGGAATTGTTAACCAAATTGAATGTCCCTGTGAGAATTGTCTTAGCTGGCGTTCGTAAAGGCTTGGGCGTACATGAAGATTATCTGGAATTAGCGTACAAAACAGGCGGTTCTATTCACACATTGGAGCAGGATGTTTTTAATTTGAAAAATATGCTTGATGGTCAATCTATCATTATTGGAAAATATGAATATCGTGTGATGCGTGGGAAATTTATTCAAGTGAGTAAGTTATAGAAATAACGTAAATGCTACTTTAGTTGCTGAATAAGAAAGGTCGCTAAAGCAGTGTTTTTTGGGATTTTGACAATTTCTTCCATTTTATTACCAATTATTCATAGACAATCTACAAACATCTCATAATTATGAAAGAAATATTAAAAAATTACCCATGTTAATTTCACATTGAAAAGAATAACAGATATTTTTACAGAAATGACAAATCCGATTTCCACGAGTTTCGAAAAAGAATACAAAAAGATGTTTAGAGATAATATGAAAGCTATATTTTTTGCGCTACTAGCCGTTATTTTAGTGACGAGTTGTGATTCTTCAAATTCAGTTGAAGAGTTACCGTCTACACTTGATTTTGACATAAATGATTTACTTGTTCAAGAGATTTTTGAATTGCAAGACAAGCGAGCCGCTAAAGAATTACTAGAGTTTTTTAAACAAGAAGATGCGAGCTATCGCTATTTAGCCGCTATGGGATTGGCGTCTGTTCAGGATACTTCCGATGCTGCGATTAACGCATTAGGTAAAATAGCAGATACCGATGACGATGAGATGGTTCGATATGCTGCCATTTATGCATTGGGACAAACATATCACACAAAAGCGACAAAACATATCCTAAAAGCATTTAGAAATGACGATGCAACAGGGAATAACTTTTTGAATAGTGCTGTTTTAGAAGCGATAGGAAAGTGTGGAGATGCTTCATTTTTGGATTTAATCGTGAAACCAACGAACTACGAAAACAAAGATACATTGCTTCTGGAAGGACAATCTTGGGGCATTTATCGCTTTGCTTTACGTAGTATCGCAAGTGAAGCAGGCACTCAGAAAATGGTCGATTATGTTAATAATCGTAAAACGCCATTGAGTGTTAGAAGGATAGCTGCGCACTACTTAAGTAGAGCGGATATAGATTTGAATCTTCACAAAGAAGAATTATTGCAAACTATTCGTAAGTCGAAAGACGAAGTAGTTAAGATGAATTTAGTGAAGTCGATGACTAAAGTAACCGATGAAGACTTTGGTGCTATGGCTGCTTTGAAATTACAATATGCGCAAGCATCTGATTATCGAGTTAAGGTAAATATCATGCGTGTTTTGGCTAGATACGATTATGATCAAGTTTCTGATATATTTTTTAGTGCTTTGAAAGATAAGAATGAGCAAACGAAATTCCATGCTGCAGCATTTTTTAGAACAAGCGGTAAGCGAATTGATATAGACAAATATTATTCAATCGGAGGAGACAGTACTTTGACGGATTGGCGTTTACAGATAAATATGCTAGGCGCAGCGTTGTCAAATGTTAGTTATACTCGTAGTGTATTGCGAAAAGAAATAAATGAGCGTTTGCTTTCTATTTACAATACTTCAAAAAATCCATATGAAAAAGGTCTAGCATTAGAAGCACTAGCAGGATTTCCAGTGAATTATAGGGTATTTATTGAAGAAATAGAAAAAGTAGACAATCATCCATTTGTTAAAACGAAGGCATTGGAAGCATTGGCAACTATTCGCAAAAACCCTAAATTGCAAGCCATTTTTGGAGAATATTACTCTGGTGTTGCAGCAAAAATACGTAATGGTTTCAAAAGTGCTGTATCAAGCGGAGACGTCGGATTAGCAGCAAACGCAGCATCAATTATCCGTGAGCCAAAGTTCAAGTATAATAACGTGATGCGTTACGATTATGAGTTTTTAACAGAAGCACAGCCTAAGTTTAAGAATCCAAAAGGAATGGAAGCGTACTACGAAATTCAGCGTACGATTGACTACATCGAAGGAAAACCAACGGCTGAATTTGAAAAACCTGCTTTTAATCATCCGATTAATTGGGGCGTGATCAAGAAAATGACGTCATCTTCTATTGCTACTATTTCGACTGATAAAGGCGATATAGTATTAAAATTCTTTTATAAAGATGCGCCAGGTTCAGTTGGAAACTTCCTTAAATTAGCAAATGACGGGTTTTATGATGGAAAAGTATTTCATAGAGTTGTACCTAACTTTGTAGCGCAAGGCGGTTGTCCTCGTGGCGATGGCTACGGCGGTTTAGATTATTCGATTCGCTCAGAATTCACTACTTTGAAATATGAAGACGAAGGTTATGTTGGAATGGCATCTGCAGGAAAAGACACAGAAGGTGTTCAGTTCTTTATTACGCATTCTCCTACACCACATTTGGATGGAAAATATACCATTTTTGCAAAAGTCATAAAAGGAATGGATGTTGTAAATAAACTATTAGTTGGTGATAAAATCAAGACCGTTACCGCTGGTGAAATCAAGCCTGAAGCTGCAAAATAGATATAAAAGGACTTTAATTTTTGGTGAGATTTAGACTTCATAGGTTTTTGAAACCTATGAAGTCTGGACTTTCGAAAAGTCTGTGAACTACATTCAAATTTATTTGTAACTCACTCCTTATCTTATTATCAACAACTTCAATAAAAAACGGATGCGTTTACCTATTCTAATTTTATTCTGCACATTTTCGATTGTTGCTTTTTCACAAGAAAAAACTGAAATTAAAGAAAAATTATATCATCCAGAGGCTGACGCTATGGCTGAAATAGAAGAAGCTGTTACAACTGCAAAAGTAGGTGGAAAGCATATTATATTAAAAATAGGCGGAAATTGGTGTGTTTGGTGCTACCGTTTCCATGATTTTTGTGAAGCGGATGAGGAGATTAAAACAATAGTAGAAGATAATTTTGTAACGGTTCACGTCAATTATAGCAAGGAAAACAAGAATGAAGAATTGATGAAAAAATATAGTTTTCCAAATCGTTTTGGTTTTCCTGTTTTTGTTATCCTAGATAGTAACGGTAATTACTTGCATGTTCAAAATTCAGCGTACTTAGAATCAGGAAAAGGTTATGATAAAACAAAGGTTTTAAGCTTTTTCAAAGGATGGACACCAGCAGCATTAGACGAAAGTAATTATTAGGAATATATTGTTTTATTGCCTGTAACGAGAACAATAGAATAGTGAGTTTTCGTCACAGGCAATAAAGCTTAATCTTTCTCTAGTGTTTTGATAGCAAGAGTATGTTCGCATGCCGCAAATCCTTTTGGAGGCTCTTCCGTTAGTTCTGCACAATTGCAACCAGAAATTTCATTATACGTATTGAACTTAAAATCACAAGCTTTGCAGTAGTGAGAAATGCAAGTGAAGAAAAGCTTATTAAAGTCCTGTAAAACAAGATTATTACCAATCACTTCAAGTTCTACACCAAAACGAGTTGGTTTTTTCTCTCTAATACCAGTTGCTATAATGTAGAAAACCTTTTCATTCTTTGTAATGATTTCAAAATCAGTAAAAACAGCGCTATCTGCAAATTTAGCGAAGAAAAAGGCTTTCAACTTCCCAGTTGGTAATCGGGTAGATTGATAGTTTTTTGTGGTGGCAATGCTTAAATCCACTAATTCTCCAACTGCAATATCAACAGCATCAGTATCGTTACTTTTATTTGTAGCAACGCAACTAACACAAATCAAAACGCTAAATAACCAAAACTTGGCAGCAAGTAATTTTTTCATTTTAAATGATTTTATTTGATTATTTAGCACTTACTAATTGAAGTACTGTTTTTATTAAATGGTCAATAGTTTGTTGAGGTTGACGGCTATATTCTCCAGTTCTTCTACTCGCCAATAAAGCATTAAAGGAAACAGCTTGATGTCCAAGTATTTGAGCCAAACCATAAATGCCTGCTGTTTCCATTTCCATATTAGTAACTTTCAAACCTTCAAAGGAAAAGTTATCTAAATCAGTAAAAAGGCTGTCAAATTGAGGCGAAAGTCTGATGCTTCTAAGTTGCGGCGCATAGAAACCGCTACAAGTTAATGTAATTCCTTTTTTAAAAATATTTTCAGGAACTCGATCTAACCATTTGGATGAAGCAGAAGAGCAGTAGAAATTGATATTAGAATCTATTTTTCCATTAAATGCTTGACGCAAATCCTTATTCTCCAATTCAGAATAATTTTTATAAAAATGCATTAAGTTATCTATTCCAATAGCATGTTTTGAAACTATAAAAGTATCCAATTCAATGTCTTCACTAATAACACCAGAAGTACCGATTCTAATAATATCAAGCGAAGTCAACTGCTTTTTAACCGTCTTAGTTTCGAAATCAACATTAACCAAAGCATCCAATTCATTCAAGACAATATCAATATTATCTGTACCGATGCCTGTAGAAATGACGGTTAAACGTTTTCCATTCAATTCTCCAGTGTGCGTTAGAAACTCTCGATGCCTTTTTTTGATAAATATTTTATCAAAATATTGAGAAACTTTAGCTACTCGATCTTGGTCGCCAACCGTAATAATCGTTGATGCAATATCCTCTGGTCTAAGATTCAGGTGATAAATACTGCCATCAGGATTAAGTATTAATTCAGAAGATGCAATAGCCATTTTAGTTAGGAATTAAGAATTAGGAATTAAAAATTAAGTAGTTGGAGATATTTATTTTATAAATTAAATTGGCAAACAATGAGTTTCAACCCATTGTTTGCCAAAGGATTACAAGACAATGGGTTGAAATATTTTGTCTTGTAAATATGTCTGATTACTTAGGAGTTTAATGGTTTAAATTAATTTAAACCATTAGTTTTTGTGAATAAAGACCATTATGTAGTCATCATCTTTCTGACAGCCGAAGGCGATCTGACAGCGCAGCGGTCTGACTTCTGACTTCTATCATTAAAACTACTCATTCAGCAACTCTTCAACAAGCGTTTCAAACTCTTTTACAAAATGGTCATACTTATTAGTCGCTGGACCAGAAAAACCAGTATGTATTTTACGAACCTTATTATTTTTATCAATAAAAATCAAGGTTGGAAAAGAAATGACAGCACTAAGCATAGGTAATGTTTTTGCAGCGGCTTCTTTGCTCGACGTTCCTGCAATGAGCATTTCATAAGGAACATCAAAACGTTTTTTCATACGCTTCACTGCGCCTGCTGCTTTTTCAAAACCTTTGTGTCTTTCATATGCCAAACCAATGACTGCAAGGTTTTCGTTTGGATTTTCTTTTAAATAATTAGAAAGAAATTGAGTTTCGTCCGCACAGTTTGGACACCAAGTTCCAAGGATTTGAACCAATTTAACTTTACCATTATATTCTTTATCTGTCAAAGAAACTAACTCATTGTCAATATTAGGAAAAGAAAAGTCAAATTTACTATAACCGTCTTTCAAATAAGTCAATGAATAAGGATCGGCTAATTTAAAATCAGGATTACGCTTTGCTTCCCAAAGGCACTTGTATTGATCGCCAGAACGGAATGAACCAAACAATGTCCCATCTTCCATAATTTTAGCTTCAAACAAAAATGCATGAGAACCATCAAAAACGGACAAGTACAATTTATTTGCTTGAACAGTACCTTCCAGGAAACGATAATCGCCCGTTTCTGTCCTAAAAGTACCTGTCAAATGATTGCCATCTTGTTTAAATTCGCCAATGGCTTTATAAGGAGAACCGCCTTCTTCTACTTCAAAAGTTACTTCCCATTCGCCGCTAACATCTAAAACAGGTTCTTTGCGCAATTGTGAAAACCTATAATCCTGACCATAACGAGCAGTAAAAGGAATAACATAATTCTCTTTTGTTGTTAGCACATAATCACCTTGCAGAATATTTTCCTCAAAGCGACCTTTGAAATAAGCATCATAATGCGGAAAATCAATTAGAATGGTATCATGTCCGTTCGTTTTGTCTTTTCCATATTGAATATCCTCCTGAGGTATTTTAATGCGTTCATCGCCGTTAATCATTTCAATATAGAAATCAGTAGGAGAGGTGTGAATAACTTCCCATACGAACGGTAATTCGCCTTCAGATACCTCTTCATACATAAGCTCTGTCTTCGGAGTTAGTTGGAATTTATCACGTTTGTTTTTATCAATACGCTGATTTTTTCTTCCATCTAATAAAAGGTGAACTCGCCATTTTCCAGGAGCAAGCCCTTCAAAAGGATCTTCAAAAACACAACTATTCCAAAGTGTCAAACAAGAAAATAAAGCAGTAAATAGAATTATATTTTTCATTATCGGTATTTATAACCAACTAACCGTTCCTGAAATCTCAGGACCATTAGTTGGTGAAAGTATTTTTATTAGAAACATATTTAAAACACCTTTTTCCTAAAGGTGTTTAGAAAAGTACACAATATTACAACGGTTATACGAATAATTAACCTAGAAATAGGTTTTTTACTAAAAAAGTAAGTTTAAATGAAAAGAGCAATCGCAAAATTGAGTGGAAAAGTGTTGAAAAAACTGGGAAGTAAAGTTGTGAAGAGATTTAGAGTAAGAAAGGGTGTCCCTTAAAAGTGGAAAGCCCTTGTACCAAAGCACAAGGGATCCCTAACCCAAACAAATAAACACAAAAAACTACTTCTGTAGCACTTTGTACTGCAATGATAATACAATAAATTATATCTCGCAAACTTAAAATTGGTTTGTTGTGACGCTATTTTTGAGGATATTACACATATATAAATTGATAATGAGTTTGTTGTATGAAAATCAAGTGACAAGGGATATTGGTAAAACTTATTAAAATAAAATAAATATGTCTTATTTTTAGACAAGAGTATATAGGTACACAAATTATGCCAGTTGATGTCAAAATGCTTTAATATGACAATAAAATGAAAATTAAGGAACATTTACGTCGCCAAATAAAAAAAAGCGTCAAATCATATGATTTGACGCTTT